>JBBQOA010000355.1:0-5273 GCA_038330465.1 Pyrinomonadales bacterium | reverse complement strand
CGGAAATCACGGTCGGCTCGAAAAATAAATCGTGATGGTTGCCGCCCGTTAAAATCTGCGCGCCTTCTTTTTCAAAAGCGGCGACGTGATCGGCGACGATGTCGAGCTGTTTTTGCGAGCTCATCGCGCCGATGTCGGTTGTTTCATCGCTGCCCGCGCCCTGTTTTAATTTGCGGGTTTTTTCGACGATTCGGCGCGTCAATTCTTTGGCGGCGGATTCTTCGATGTAAAGCCTTTCGACCGACGAGCAAGATTGTCCCGAATTGCAAAATGCGCCCCAGACGGCGGCATCTGCGGCGAGTTCGAGATTCGCGTCGGCGAAAACGATCATCGGGTCTTTGCCGCCTAATTCCAAAACGACGCTCGTCAGATTTTTGGCGGCGGCTTCGGCAATCCGTTTGCCGGTCGCGACGCTGCCCGTGAACATTATTTTGTCGGGCGCCGCTTCGACGAGCGCCGCGCCGGTCGCGCCGGCACCCGTGACGATCTGCACGACCGCCGCGGGCACGCCCGCTTTTTGAAAGATCTCGCCGATCTTCAGACCGATCAGCGGCGTCAGTTCCGAAGGTTTCAAAACGACCGTGTTGCCCGCCATCAGCGCCATCACGGCTTCGCCCAAAGGAATCGAAAACGGATAATTCCACGCCGGAATTATCCCGACCACGCCGAGCGGTTGATAGACGATCTTTGACGTGCGCCCCAAAAGTCCATAAAGACCGATCCCGATCTTGCGCGGTTTGAGAAGTTTTTGCGCATTCCTGGCAAAATATTGCATCAGGTCCAAAACCGGGGCGATCTCCATCGAAAGCGCTTCGGCAACGGGTTTTCCCGATTCGCTCGAGATCAACAGCGCAATTTCATCCATTTCTGCCAAAATCACTTCGCGGGCTTTCATGACCAATTCTTTGCGCACGGCAAATGAAGTTTTGCGCCACGCTTGAAAGGCTTTGCGCCCTTTTTCGACCGCCGCCCGGACGTCTTCGGCAGCGGTGTTTTCGACCCGCCCGAATTCCGCGCCCGTCGCCGGATTATATGAAATTATTTCTTCGCTCTGGTTTGCAACTTTTAGAACTGCGCTCATCTGTTTTGCTCCTTAATCAATAGATTACCCGATTATTTTCGATAAATATAAAACAAAAGATGCAAAATTTGTTAATAATGAATTTTTTTTTGATTATTCAAAAATTCTCTTGACAAGTTAAATTCCGATGATTATTCTTGAAAAAGTAGGTTTGACAGAATGATTGATGAAATTGATAAAAATATACTGAATATTATTCAGCAAGATGCGCGAATAAGCAATGCTGAAATTGCGCGGCAAATCGGGCTCGCGCCGTCTGCCGTATTGGAACGCATTCGCAAATTAGAAGAACGCGGGGTGATTCGCGGGTATGCGGCAGAATTGAATGCGGCAGAACTAGGATTTGGTTTGACGGCATTTATCTCGGTTCGCACACACGCTTGCTGCAGCGAAACCGATAAATTTTTAGCGGAAATTCCCGAAGTTTTGGAAGTTCACGATGTCGCGGGCGAAGAGTCGTATTTGCTCAAAGTGCGCGTCAAAAACACTGAAGATCTATCGAGGCTTTTGCGCGAACGGTTAATAAATGTGCCGAATGTGGCGTTAACCAAAACGACGGTTGTTTTGCAAACCATTAAAGAAACAACGGCTTTGCCGATCAGTGAAAGCGCCGATTCAGAAGAAAAAACGAAACGGCGCGAAAAGAAATAAGATTTTTAAATCAAAGGGTTTGAAATGAAAAAGGGAATTACAAAAATCGATCCGAACCGCAGTTTTTTGCTGTTAGTTGCGGCATTTGCGGCAGTTTATATCTTTTGGGGCTCGACCTATCTCGCCATTAAATACGCGATCGAAACTTTGCCGCCGTTTCTGATGGCGGGCGCGCGATTTACGGCGGCGGGTTTAATTTTGATGACTTGGGCGCGATTTTCCAAAGATTACGAACGTCCGAAAGCGGCGCATTGGAAAACGAGTTTTATTGTCGGGACGCTTCTTCTTTTGGGCGGAAACGGCGGCGTGGTTTTCGCCGAACATTATATTTCATCGAGTCTCGCGGCGCTGCTCGTCGCGACCGAACCTTTCTGGATCGTCCTTTTAAGCTGGCTTTGGCTGAAGGGCGCGCGTCCAAATTTAAAAGCCGTGCTCGGTTTGGCGATCGGATTTTTCGGCGTTTGGCTTTTGATCAGCGGGCAAACGACGAACGCTTCGGCAACTTCGGGCTCGATGCAGATTTTCGGGACGATCGCCGTCATGCTGGCGGCGCTCTCGTGGGCGACCGGTTCGATTTACGGGCTGCGTTCGCCGGTTCCGAAATCGTCTTTGCAAACTGCCGGAATGCAGATGTTTTCGGGCGGCTTGGTTTTGCTGATCTTTAGTTTGCTGATCGGCGAATGGTCAACGCTCAACCTCGCGCAGGTTTCGGCAAAATCGTGGCTGGGCGTCGTTTATCTGATGATCTTCGGTTCGCTGATCGGTTTTACGGCGTACAGTTGGCTGCTCAAAAACGCGCAGCCGGCGATGGTTGCGACCTATGCTTATGTCAATCCGATCGTCGCCGTTTTGCTCGGCTGGCTGATCGCGGGCGAATCGTTTACCGGACAGATACTTGTCGGCGCGGGCGTCATTGTCGGTTCGGTCGTGCTGATCACTTCGCACGATAAAGACAAGGATTCGGAAGAAGAAATCGAAATTCACCGGTCAAACACTCCGGCGGGAAGCTGCAAACCGCTTTCGGCATCGGCTTAAAATAAATCTCAAATAAAAAAAGCGCGGCGGACGAAGAGATTAAAAAATTCTTCGCCCGCCGCGCTTGCTGTTTTTCAATATTAGCCCAACATTTTCTCAACTACGGCGTAGCTTGCTTCCAGAGCGTCGGGTAATTTCGTAGCGTCGGTGCCGCCGCCTTCTGCCATATCAGGTTTGCCGCCGCCGCGACCCGCAACGATCGGCGCGATTTGCTGGACGATCTTGCCCGCTGAAACTTTGCCCGTCAAATCGTCGGAAACGCGGACGATGAACGAAACTTTGTCGTCTTCGGTCCGCGCCAAGATGACGACGCCGGATTTTATTTTCGACATCAGCGTGTCGGACAAATGCCGCATTCCTCCTTTGTCCAAGCCCTCGACCGTTTTGGCGATGACTTTGACGCCCGCGACGTCTTTTGCTTCGTCGCCGTTCGATGATGCCGTGCCGATCGCGCCAGTCGCGATCTTCATTTTCAGATCGTCGTTTTCGCGCCGTGTTTTTTTCAATTCTTCCTGCAATTTTTCGATCGCGGCGGGCAAATTATCGCGCTGCGTTTTTAACGCGCCGAGCGAACGGTCGATCAATTTTTCGTCTTCGCGGAAACGCTCGAACGCGTCAAAACCCGTGATCGCGCGGATTCTTCGGACGCCCGAGGCGACCGCTTCATCCGATGTGATCTTGAAACTTCCGATGTCGCCCGTCGCGCGGACGTGCGTTCCGCCGCAGAGTTCTTTGGAAAATTCACCGCCGCCGACTGATAAAACGCGGACGGTCGAACCGTATTTTTCGCCGAAAAGCGCCATCGCGCCCGAACGCATCGCTTCTTCGATCGACATCAGATCGGTGTTGACCTTATCGTTCTTCAAAATCTCGCGATTGACCAAATCCTCGATTTCCGTGAGTTCGCTTTCGGAAATCGGCTGATAATGCGTGAAATCGAAGCGCAGATAATTGGGCGCGACGACCGAGCCGGCTTGTTTGACGTGTGTCCCGAGAACTTCCTTGAGCGCGGCGTGAACAAGATGCGTCGCCGTATGATTACGTCGCGTCGCATCGCGCTTGGCAACGTCAACCTGTGCCGTGACGGAATCGCCGACCTTGAGCGAGCCGCGTTCGACCTTCGATTTATGCAGAACGATTCCTGCAATTGGCGCAAATGTGTCGAAAACCTTAACAGCCGCGTCCGTATTAAAAAGCGCTCCCGTATCGCCGACCTGTCCGCCCGCTTCGGCATAAAAAGGCGTTTCATCCAACACGATCAAACCTTCGTCGCCTTCGCCGAGTTCGTCAACTTTCTGATCGTTTTTCACCAAAGCCAAAACCTTCGCGCCTTCGACTTCCGTTTTGTCGTAGCCGTGAAAATTCGATTTGACGGAGGTTCGCTCCAAAGCAACATAAATCGGATTGATTTTGTCGGCTTGTTTGGTCTTACCGATTTCGGAAGTTTGCTGAAACTGCTTTAACTCATTATCAATCAATTCTCGGAATTGTTCTTCGTCAATAAACTTAATTGATTTGTAAGGTAAGACTTCGTAACTTTCACTGCTTTCATCAGTTTTATCTACAAAATAACCGAGAGTTTCAACAACAGAAAATTGCTCTACTTTTCCTGAATATTTAGATCCGACAGTTCTTTCTAATGTCCAAAAACTAAAGCCTTCCATTGGATCGAAATCAGGATGGGTAGGATGTTTTGACTTTAAAACAACATACATTAAATCAATTGGCAGTCCAAAAGTATCATAAAGTTTTGCGAGTTCACCGATTTGCACTTTGCCTGGAAGTGACATTTCAGGATCTTGCGGGTCAAAATCGTAATTGCTTTTGTCTAAAAGTTCATTTAGTTTTTTGAGCCCAACAGTCATCGTCGCGCCAAATCTTTCTTCTTCGAGCCGCACCATTTTGCCGATGAAATCACGCTGGATTTCGAGTTCGGGATAGGCGTCGTTCATTAGTCCGACGACGAAATCGCAGACTTTGTAAAAGAATAATTCATTAAAACCGAGATGTTCGCGCCCGTGATAGATGGCGCGGCGCATGATTTTCCGGAGAACGTAATTTCTGCCTTCGTTGCCGGGCAAAATTCCGTCGGCGATCGCAAAAGCCGTCGCCCGCGCGTGGTCGGCGACGACGCGCATCGCAAAACCTTCCGGCGTGTCGTATTCGTAATGCCGGTCGGCTAAATTTGCCGTAAACTGAATGATCGGCAACAATAAATCCGTGTCGTAATTGGTTTTGACGCCCTGCAAAACGGCGGCGACGCGTTCGAGTCCGGCGCCTGTATCGACCGACGGCGCAGGCAGCGGCGTCAATTCAAAAATGCCTTTTGAAACTTCGTTGCGTTCAAACTGCATAAAGACGAGATTCCAGATTTCCATCGTCGTATCGCCTTCGCCGTTGACCCATTTCGGGTGATTTTTTTCCGGGTTGTCGGGTTCCTCGCCAATATAATAATGGATTTCCGAACACGGTCCGCACGGTCCCGTGTCGCCCATTTGCCAGAAAT
>JBBQOA010000354.1:0-5276 GCA_038330465.1 Pyrinomonadales bacterium | reverse complement strand
GCCGATCACTTCGCCGTCCTTACGGTCAACGTAGCGCGCCGGAATCGAATTGGTCGGGACGCCCGGACTGATCACGACAAGCTCGATCTGGTCGAGCAGCCACGACGGCAAATTTCCGTCGATCAAGCCGACGTTAAACTTCTCTTTCAAACTTTTCGCTTCATCCGACCAATTTTCAAGCGGCTTTTTGTCATGCAGCGCGACCGTTCCGCCGCGCTCGGCGATAAATTTCGCCGAGGCAATGCCGGATTTTCCCGCGCCGAGAACTAAAGTTTTTTTACCTGACAGTTCCATCTGTTTTATCTAACGCAAAGTCGCCAAGCCGCGATAACGCCAAGGAAATAATTTATAAAAACTTTGCGCCTCTGCGCTTTTGCGTCTTCGCGTTAAACTCCCGTCAACGAAGTTTCAAAGTCGAAAGACTCATCAAAGCAAAAAGTATCGCGACGATCACGAACCGGAAAACGATCTTCGGTTCTTTCCAACCGGCGAGCTGAAAATGATGATGAAGCGGCGCCTGCAAAAAGATTCGCTTGCCTTTGCCGGCGGTGCGTTTCGTAAATTTGAAATAGCCGACCTGGAGCATCACCGAAGCCGCTTCGATAATAAAAACGCCGCCGATAAAGGGCAAAAGAAATTCCTGTTTGGTCAAAATCGCGACCGTCCCGAGCGCGCCGCCGATCGCCAAAGAGCCGACATCGCCCATAAAAACTTCCGCGGGCGGCGCGTTATGCCACAAAAACCCAAGACTCGCGCCGACCATCGCACCGCAAAAAACCGTCAGTTCGGCGGCTTCGGGTTTATGCGTGATGTCAAGATATGATGACCAGCGACCGTCGCTCGCGACATACGTCAGTGCGGTCAGCGCCGACATCGCGATAAATGTCACGCTCGCTGCAAGCCCGTCCATTCCGTCGGTCAAATTAACGGCATTTGACGAACCTAAAAGAACAAAAATGATAAAGAGCAGATACAAAAACGGTCCGATATAGCTGACGGCAACGGTCGGATCGGTCATAGCCGTATCTTTAAAGAACGGGATCGAAACATTCCAAAAATATCCGCCGACGCGACTGATCTCTTCGGGATATGTATCTTGCAGCAACCGCCGATTAAATCGAACCAGCGCGTCGCCCGATGGCGGTCGTTTTTCGATCAGCTTTTTGGATTCGTCCGAGAGCTTTATTTTTTCTTCATCGGGCAAATTTGCGCCGATAAACCGCTGCTCATCATAAAAATTCGGGTCCGCCAATACGCGATTCAGGTCAGCGGTCAGCGATTTTTGTAATGCCGCCTGTTTCGATGCGTCGTAGTTTGTCAAAAGCTGTTTGGTTTCGGGCGAAAATTGCGTTTGTAAATACTGCGAAACCGGATTTTTTGCTTGATTGAGTTTGACCGAAAATTTACTCAAATCCCTAAATTCCGTGCCGCGAAAAAGCGAATCGCCGGTCGTGTAATAAAGACAGCCCCAAACGACCAGCGCGGTCAGCAGTTGACCGACAAGCTTTTGTCTTTCGGTCAGACCCAAACTGCGTTTTTTGACAATTTTGATGTAATCGTCAAAAAATCCGATCAAACCGAATGCCGTTGTCGCCGCGAGCGCGAGCCATAAATACAAACTGTCGAGCCGCGCCCAGAGAAGCGTCGAGATAAAAACCGACCCGAGGATCAAAACTCCGCCCATCGTCGGCGTGCCTTTTTTCGCCTGATGTTCCTGCGACAATTCTTCGCGGATCTCCTGCCCAATTTTCAATTCCTGAAGCTTTCTGATGACTTTTCCGCCAAAAAGCAGCGAGATCAAAAGCGCCGTGATCGTCGCCCACGTCGTGCGGAACGTAATATATTGAAAGACGTTCAAGCCTTTGTAAAGGATCGATTCGCCCGCGCTGCCGTATTGTTTGAAAAGCAATTGATATAAAAAGTAATAAAGCATCTTCGGATTTCGGATTTTAGATTTTGGATTTCGGATCATCCGACGGGTCCAAAGTCTGCCGTTTATTTCTCCAATTCAAATTTTTCCAACAACTTCTCAATCATCTTTTCGGTGCGCACACCGCGCGAACCTTTGATCAAAACCAGATCGCCCACCTGCACTTCTTTGATAAATTTTTCGCCCGCGACCGCCGAATTTTCATAAAATTCAACCGCGTTCAAACCCGCGCTTTCCGCGCCTTTCAGCAAATCATCAGCAAAACCTTCGACACCGAAAATTTTGTCAACGCCGATTTCGGCAATGCGTTTGCCGGTTTCAAAATGAATTTGCGCCGCGTCCGCGCCGAGTTCGCGCATTTCTCCGGCAATCACGATCTTGCGTTTTGCCCCGTTGCCGCCTTCGACGATCGTTTTGACCATCGAAACGAGCGCGTCCGGGTTTGAATTATAAGTATCGTTGACGACCGTAAAACCTTTGGCAAAATGCAAAACCTCGCCGCGTTGCGGCGGCGGTGCGACCGTTTTCAAGCTTTCGGCAATTTCCGCTGCCGTCATTCCAAACGAAACGGCGACCGCCGCCGCCGCGAGCGCGTTCAAAATATTGTGGCATCCGTTGAGCGGAAAAAAAACATCCGCCGCGCCGTCCGGCGTCTGCAATGTAAATCTGGTTTCGCCAAACCGCGCAAAGCGTATATTTTTCGCCATCACGTCCGCCGATGCCTCGATCCCGAAAGTTAGAACTGCGCCTTTCGCCAGATCGCGCATCGCCGCGACGCGAAAGTCGTCTGCGTTCAAGACTGCTGTGCCGCCGGATTTCATTCCTTCGACGAGTTCGGCTTTTGCTTTGGCAATGTTTTCGATCGAACCGAGATGCTCGACGTGAACCGGCAAAACATTGAGGACGACCGCCACATCCGGCGGCGTGATGCGGCACAAACGCGCGATCTCGTTATGCGGCGTGGACATTCCCATTTCTAAAACCGCCGCCTCAAAGGACGGATCTTTCGCGAGATTGAGGACCGTGATCGGCAAACCCAAACCGTTATTGTAATTTTTGATGCTCCGCAAAACTTTCCGTCCGGAACTCGCCAAAACGTGCGCCGTCAATTCACGCACCGTCGTTTTTCCGGCGCTTCCCGTGACGGCAACGACCGGTTTGTTCCATTCGAGATATACGCCGTGCGCGAGTTTTTGAAACGCCGCGATCGCGTCTTCAACGAGAATTATTTTGTCGGCGAATTTCTCCAGCTCCGCCGCGTGTTCCGCAAACCGGTCGGGACGAACGACCGCTGCCGTCGCGCCTTTGGCAAATGCCGCCGCGACATATTTGGTCGAATCTTCAAAATCACCGTTAAAACAATTATTTTTGTATTCGGGCTGCGAAAGCGCAAAAAATACTGCGCCCGCCTGCATCTCACGCGAATCGATCACAAACGAATTGACTTCCGCGCTTTTCACAGCGGGGGCTAAACGGGAAGCATCGGCTTCCATAAATTTTATCGCCTTCTCAAGTTTCAAGTCTTCTCTTCCTTCATTTTGCCCGAAGATTTATTTCGCGGGATTTCAATATTCAACCGCGCCGTTTTTTTCGTTGCGCCGTTTTTGTTCGCCGGCGGTTTTGTTTTGTTTTCCTTTAAATCTTTCGTCTTTTCCGGGTCGCTGCTCTTTTTATCGAATTTGTCGGACTTTGCCGGCTTTTCCGGCTCATTTTCGCCTTTGACCTTTTCATTTTTGACGTCGATTCGCGGCTCGACCTCCGACGGAACTTCGGCGGCGGTCAGATTTTCCTGCCGAATATTTCCGTCCGGCACAACGTTCATTTCCGGCAAGATCTGCTCGGCGATGTCGCGGAAAATTGGTGCCGACACCTGTCCGCCGTCACGCGCGCCGCCGCCCGGTTCATCGAGCACCACGGCGATCACGACGGACGGATTATCCATCGGCGCCATTCCGATAAAAGACGAAACAAATTTGTTCTGATTGATCCGCTTCAGCTTCGCGTCGTATTTCCAAGCCGTGCCGGTTTTTCCGGCTGAAGTGTAACCGTTCAATTGCGCTCTTTTTCCGGTGCCTTTGAGCACCACGGAGCGCAGCATTTTTTTCAACGAACGCGCTGTATCAACGGTCACAACCTGCGTTTTTTGAGCTTCGGTCGTACTGAAAACCTTTCCGTCGGCACTTCGAATTTCCTTGATTATGTGCGGCTGGACCCTGATCCCGTCATTCGCTATCGTCGCAAAAGCCGCAGTCATTTGCAACGCCGAAACGCTAATTTCATAACCGATGCTGAGCGAAGCCAAAGAGTCGCCGTTCCAGCTTTTCGGCGACCGAAAAATGCCGCCCGTTTCCGCCGGAAGTTCAATCCCCGTCGGCTGTCCGAAACCGAATCTTTGCGCGTAATTGTAAAAGTTTTCTTTGCCGGTCAAAAGTCCCGTTTTGATCGCCGCAACGTTGCTTGAAACCGCCAGCGCCTCGTCGTAAGACATCCATTTGGTCGCGTGCGGATCGTTGAAACGATGTCCGGCAACTTCGATAAAGCCCTGTCGGCAATCGACTTCGCCGTTCGGGTTGATGACGCCTTCGTTGATCGCCGCGCCGTAGGTGACGAGTTTGAAAACCGATCCCGGCGAATAAATATCGTGAATCGCGCGATTCGTAAAACTTTCGGGCGTCGCTTCGTTAAATTTATTCGGGTCAAACGTCGGATAATTTGCCATCGCCAAAATTTCGCCCGTCTGCGGAATCATCACGATCGCCATGCCCGATTTGGCATTGGCATTTTTGACGCCTTGCTCCAGGGCTTGTTCAACCTTATATTGAATCGAATGATTGAGCGTCAGAACGACGTCTTTCGGCGGTTCACGCTCATCGTCTTCGCTTGATTCGTCATAAACTCTGCCGAGCCGGTCGCGGTCTTTCCAACTTTTAATGACCGCACCGCGCAGATTTTCTTCCTGCGATTGTTCGATGCCCGCGTTGCCGATGTCGTCGGCGTTGCTGAAACCGATGACCTGCGCCGCCAGCGTGTTATACGGATAACTGCGTTTTTGTTCTTCTTTCCAATGCAATCCCGCAAAACGCGGCAGATCGCCTTTCTTGAGATCTTTATTTTCGAGCGATTCGTTTAATTTCCGCGCAGCTTCATCATCGAGTTTGCGCGCCAGCCAGACAAATCGTTTGCCGCTCTGTTTGGCATCCTTCAAAGTTTTCAAAACATCCGTGTTTTTCAGTTTTAAGGACTTGGCAATTTCTTTGGCGGTCGTCTCGACATCTTCAATTTCCGCCGGATCGGCGTAAAGCGATTTGGCTTTGATGCTCATCGCCAAAGCGCGATCCATCCGGTC
>JBBQOA010000353.1:0-5285 GCA_038330465.1 Pyrinomonadales bacterium | reverse complement strand
GGGTTGTTTTACTGACTTTTATAGTTTGGTATTTTGCCAATTTTTTTGCGGGAATTCTCGTTTCGCTCTCTTATCTTTTCTTTTTGATCGTCTTATCGATCTTTTTCGCCTATCTGATCGATCCGCTCGTGAGATTGATTCGCCGTCCGTTCAAAGAACGACAGCTCGAAAAAATAATGCCGCGTTCGCTGGCAATCGTCATTGCTTATATTTTCGTTTTTACGATCTTAGGCATCGCGATCGCCAGTTTTGCGCCGAAAGTTATCGAACAAGCCAAGGAATTTGCGTCTAATCTTCCGAATTATGCCTCTGATTTTCAAGACCGCATAAAGGAGCTGAACAGCCGATTCGACAACCTCCGAATTTCTGAAGATTTTCAAAAGAAGATAAATGAGAATCTTAACGGTTTGATCGAAAAATTCAGCACTTTTATTACGTCAGTGATTGTCGGCGGCGTTTTATTGAATGCTGTTTCTTATCTTCCGTGGCTTATTTTGATCCCGATCTTGTCGTTCTTCTTTCTCAAGGACGTCAATTTTTTCAGAAATTCGATCTTACGGATTTTTCCGTCAGGACATTGGCGGGCACGTGCCGAAGCGGTTTTGGAAGACATCAATTCAACGATTGCCGCCTATGCGCGAGCGCAATTGATCTCTTGTTTGATCATCGGCTGCGTCTGTACGCTCGGTTTTTATATTTTGGGCTTAAAGTATGCGCTGCTGCTCGGCATCGTCGCCGGCATTTTGGAATTTATCCCGCTGATCGGACCGATCACCCTCGGCGTGACGGCAACCGTCGTGGCAGGCTTCAGCGGTTCGGGCACACAAGCTTTTTGGGTCTTTGTCTTTTTAGGTGTTTTGCGGGTCATTCACGATTATGTGACATATCCGCGCATCATCCGCGAAGGCGTTCACCTTCACCCGCTGGCAATTATTTTATCCGTTTTGGCGGGTGAACAGATTGCCGGAATTCCGGGCGTTTTTCTTTCAATTCCGATCGTTGCGATCGCCACGGTGATCTATAAACATTTTTTGGAACACAGCGGAAACCGGGGACTTTTTGCCGGTTGGTTCGAAGCGAAGGAAACACCACTTGAGAAAATTCAACAATAGAGGAAATTTATTAAAATGTCGCCGATCACCTGGTTAGTCATCTTCTTTTTTATTTTGTGCTTTTTGGTTTTGCTCGTTTATGTGTTGGTCGTCCGGGCATTTTACTGGGGCGACAAAAAAGAACCGCCGAAAAAGAGAAGATCAGAGGAAGAAAAAAAGCGAAAGGACGAAAATTAAAATGGAGAAGTTTGTTTTACCGAAACAAACTTCTCCATTTTTCACGCTTTTAATTTGTTTACCTTAAAATCCGGTGGCTTTATGGATTCCGAGAATTATCAAATAAGAAAATGCGCCGATCAAGCCCGCCATCGGAATCGTCAAGATCCACGCCCAGACAATCCTTCCGGCGACGCCCCATTTCACGGCTGAAAGGCGTTTGGTCGCACCGACCCCGACGATTGCGCCGGTGATCGTGTGCGTGGTCGAAACGGGAATGCCGGAAATGGTCGCGAAGCCAAGTGTCAGAGCGCCGGCAGTTTCCGCACAAAATCCGCCGACGGGCTGCAGTTTAGCGATCTTCGAACCCATCGTTTTAACGATTCGCCAACCGCCCGTCAAAGTTCCAAGTCCGATCGCCGCGTGCGCCGACAAAACTACCCAAGTCGGAATGTCGGGCATTTTCCCGTCAATCGTGTTGTGCATAAATCCGCCCGCAACTAAGACGGCGGTGATAATGCCCATCGTTTTCTGCGCGTCGTTGCCGCCGTGTCCGAGCGAAAAAGCGGCGGCGGAAAACAATTGCCCGACGCGAAAACCTTTATCGATCTTTGAAACTGAAGTATTGCGAAAGATCCAAAACACCGCCAGCATCAAAATATAACCGAGCGCCATCCCGATCAGCGGCGAAAGAATAATAAACGAAAGCGTCAGATACCAACCCTTGGCAATGATCACGCCAAAGCCGCCATATGCCGCGATCGCCGCGCCGGCATAACCGCCGATCAGCGCGTGCGAGCTCGAGGTCGGAAGTCCGAGATACCAGGTGATCAAATTCCAGGTAATCACCCCGATCGACCCGGCAAGCAGAACATATAAATGCAATTCTTTCGAAATCGGTTTCAAGTCAACTAATCCGCCGCCGATCATTTTGGCGACCGCCGTGCCGAAAATGGCGAAAGCGATAAAGTTAAAAAATGCCGCCCAGACCACTGCGACACCGGGCGAGAGAACGCGTGTCGAAACAACCGTCGCGATCGAATTTGCCGCGTCGTGCATTCCGTTGGTGTAATCGAAAATCAGCGCAACGACAATGATAAAAATAGCCAGTATATGTATAGGTTCCATAAAATCAGTCGAGAATCGAGAGCGGCGAGCCGAGAGAAAATTTTTAACTCGCAACTCCCGACTCTTTACTCTCTACTCTTTAGTTGTGCTTTAAAATTATACTCTCGATGATATTGGCAACTCGCTCGCAACGGTCGGTCGCGTTTTCAAGAATTTCGTAAAGCTCTTTCCATTTAATGATCGTCACCGGATCGTTCGATTTATTGAAAAGTTCGCCAATCGCGCGAAAATAAACGTCGTCCGCTTCATTTTCAAGCCGGTGGATCTCAACAATATGCTGATTCAAACCGTTCGGCTTTTTGAGCATCGAAATGGCGGAATGAATCTCCATCGCCTGTCCTTGAATAACCTTGGCAAGATTTTTTGTATGATCGCTGATCTCTGTGATGCCATACATCAAGATCGCCCGTGCGCCGGCATCAACATAATCGCAAACATCGTCTAACGCGACGACGAGCGTAAAAATATCCTCGCGGTCAAACGGCGTAATGAACGATTTGTTAAGTTTGGTCGTGACGGTGTGCGTCAGTTCGTCGCAGGCGTGTTCGGCGTCTTTGATGTGTTTGGCGTGTGCCTCAAAAGTCGAGCTTTCATCGTGAAGCATCTCGACGAGCGCGGTCGAGGCTTCCTGAATCTTCTCGGTTATTTGCGAAAATAGCGCAAAGTATTCGTCTTCACGCGGTAATAAGCTAAAACCCATTTTTTTAGAATCTCCGTAGATTTTTTGATCGTAAATTGAAGAATTAAAATATATCCGAAGTTATCAGGCTTGTCTATTCAGATGACGGCTAAACTCCTTCTAGATCTGATTCCCGAATAACACAAATTGTTGATTATACTTGCCATACTGATTTGAATTAACTTTTCAGGCTCAGAGTGTAACATCTATTTAACATCACTCGGGCGAAACGGAATTTCGGGCGAACTTAACCAAGCCTAAATCTCATCATACCGGAGCTTGATGCTTCTTTATTGCTTATCTATCAAATTTTGCATAGACTTAATAGCAAAAAGATTTTGGAGGAACAAATGAAAAAATATTATTTAAGCAGAAACTTTGCGGCACTTGTTTTGGTTATGACAATGCTCGCAATGCCTTTCGCGGCAATGGCACAGACCCAAGTCAAAGCTCCGCGCAACAAATACAAGGTTCAGGACGACGTCAAAGCCGGGCGCGAATATTCCGCGCAAGTCGAAAAAGAAATGCCGATTCTAAACGACGTTGAATCGACCCGCTATCTCGAAAGCGTCGGTCGTCGGCTGGTCAATAGTATTCCGTCCGAATTTCAGCAATCGGCGTTTCAATATTCCTTCAAGATCGTCAACGCCCGCGACATCAATGCGTTCGCGCTGCCCGGCGGACCGATGTATGTCAATCGCGGAATGATCGAAGCCGCCAAAAACGAAGGCGAAATGGCAGGCGTGATGGCGCACGAAATTTCGCACGTCGCGCTACGTCACGCGACCGCCCAAGCCACGCAGCAAAGCAATCCGCTCAATCAGATCCTGGGCATCGGCGCAATCTTAGGCGGCGCGATCCTCGGTGGACAAACCGGCGCGGCGATCGGACAGACGATCTATTCGGGCTTGCTCGTTCTGCCGTACAGCCGCGAATACGAAACGCAAGCCGACACGCTCGGCGCGCAAATTATGGCGCGCGCCGGTTATGATCCGCGTGATCTGGCGAATATGTTCAAAACGATCGAAAAAGAAAGCGGCGGCGGCGGCGGTCCCGAATGGCTGAGCACGCATCCGGCGCCCGAGAATCGTTATGAAAACATCAATCGTGAAGCGAGCCTGCTGCGTGTTTCCGAAAACCCGATCAAAATAACGCGCGGGTTTGAGCGCATTCAAGGCAAATTTAGAGCAATGCCGCGCGCCAAAACGATGAAGGAAATTGACGAGCAAAACAAGAAAAACGGCGGCGGCGGACAAACCGACGGGCAAACCCCGACTTCCGGCGGCAAATACGAAACCCGCGTCGAATATCCGTCATCGCGAACCCGCGCTTATTCGGGCGGAAACTGGATCCAGATGAACGTCCCGAACAACTGGCAGGATTTTCCGAATCAGAGCGAAATTTGGTTCGCGCCCGCCGGAGCCTACGGCGATCAGGGCATTACCCGCGGCGCCTTGATCGGACTTTACAAATCGCAAAGCCGAAATTTGGGCGAAGCGACTCAGGAATACGTCAGCGGAATTTTGAAAGGCAACGATTATTTGCGGCAGCGCTCCGGCTATACGCGGACCGCGATCAGCGGACGAACCGCTTATGCCACCGTTTTGTCGGGAACTTCGCCGATCACCCGCAGAACCGAAACCGCGACCGTTTATACAACTCAGCTTCGCGACGGGCAATTATTTTACGTCGTCACGGTTTCGCCGCAGGACGAAGCCTCAAATTATAATTATGCCTTCCGCAATATGCTTCGTTCGATTCGTCTGAGCGATTAAAAAAGGCGAAAAGGGTAAAAAGGTGAAAAAGGGTAAAAGTTGGTTGAGTTTATTCAACAAAACTTTTACCCTTTTTTACCCTTTTCACCCTTTCAAACATCGTTCGGTAAACGGGCAGTTCTTTTTCTTCGACGGCTTTTTCGCGTTCGGTTTTGACGGGAAAAGGATTTTCTTGCATCGCGATTTCGCGCAAGTTTTCGTTTGCCCGAAAGAGCGCGAACATCTCATCGGCGAGAAATTCAATATCGGTCTGGATAAAGATTTTGCCGTTTTCCGCGAGATGTTTGGCGATCGTTTCGACCAGTTTTTGATTGACCATCCGGCGTTTGGCGTGTTTTTTCTTGAACCACGGGTCGGGAAACTGGATCGTCACGGTTTGCAGAATTCCTTCGGGAAGCGCGCCGAGCAACGTGTCAAACTCGTTCATCGCATTGC
>JBBQOA010000352.1:0-5289 GCA_038330465.1 Pyrinomonadales bacterium | reverse complement strand
GGCTCGGTTACGCTTACGGTCCGGGCGCACTCGTTCAGCCGATCAACAACGTCGCGAACATCGTCAATGTCTGTCCCGCGACGCCGCTTCAAGCCGCGCTCGCCAGAGTTTTGATGGCGGACAGCGATTATTACGCGAAGCTGCGCGAAAAATTCGAAGGCAAACGCCGTTTCACGGGCGACGCGCTGACCGATTTAGGATTCAATATCTATAATTCCGGCTCGGCTTTTTATCTCTGGGCGCGGATTCCCGAAGAATACACGGACGCGATCAAATTCAATGAAAAATTGATGGAAAATGGCGTCGGCGCAACGCCCGGCAGCGCATTTGCCGATTCGGACGATTGGGACGCCTATATGCGAATCTGTATCGCCCGCGAAGATTCCGTGCTCGAAGGCGCGCTCGAAAAGATCCGCGCGACCTTAAAATAATCGAACCGGAGCCGCCTGACCACACGGCTCCGGTCAAATGATCTATTTGCTGATCCGAACATTCAGCGAGATCGAATTTTCCGTCTTTTTGATCAGCGTGACGAGCGATTTTTGCGAGCCTTTGGTAAAGATCAGGATTGTCGAATCGGACGCCGCCCCGCCGGCGTTCTGATCTTTTAAGATCCAGTTTTTCCGGGGCGCTTCGGTTTTGAAAAATTTTGTCACCGCGCCGATGTTATCCGTGCACTCGCCGGTCAGCGTCAGCGCGTCCGATTCCATCAGCGAATTGCTTTGAGCGGCACACGCCGGCATCGGAAAATCGTTCTGCGTTTTCTCTCGTTCGGCGATTCGCTGATTATTTCTGGTTTCCCGGTAAGCCTCTCTTTTTTCATCGTCCAATTTTCTGGTATATTCGGGATTTTCCCCGACACGAATCGTCGTTTCGCATTTATCGTCGCCGCGCGATACGATCTTTATTTCGGCTTTTTCTTTTTCAGTGTTAAATCTCAAAACGGAAACAACGCTCTCCGCGTCTTTGAGTTTATCGTCGCTTTGATCGGAGTTCGTCCAGCCGTTTTTGAGCATTTCCGTTCGATAAAAATTGTCCACATCAAAAACTGCGGCGGGAATGTTGAGATCGATTTCGCGGCATTTTCCGAAAGCGCATTTCTCGTCCGGTTTGTCGGACACGATTTCCGAAACCGCCGGAATCGCCAGATTATCGATCATTTTAGCCTCAAGCCGACGAGGTTCACTCGGCTTATTTTCCTGGCTCGTTTTTTTCTGTCTGAGCGATCCGAGCTTTCCGCATCCCGAACTCAGAAAAAGCGCGACCAGAACCAATACTGCTACCACATTTATTTTTTTCATTTTTGTTTCTCTCAAATAAACTTTACTTTAAATGCGGTAAATTTCATTTTTTTCGGACATTTAATATCACTTTCGCGGAATCTAAAAGCTGAGAGATGAAAAAATTCGATCAGTTTTCGACATTCTTTTTTATCTTTTCACAATTTGAATATGATGCCGATCTATCATCCGGTATTTTGTTTTTAAGCGGGTGTTGATAGTATCTAAGACGACTTTCGGTCATTCGAGGTAAAAATTTTGTTTGGTTTGCTGCTAAAAATCACCGGTTTTATTTCGCTCGGCGTGCTTTTGAGCCTCGGCGGGATTTATGCTTATTTTGCCGCCCAAACGGGCGTCCCGGCTGCTCCGCGTCCGCTGTTTGAAAACCAAAGCCGGCGTCCGCTCGTTTTCGCGCATCGCGGCGGCGGCGGACTTCATCCCGAAAACACGCTCGGCGCGTTTGAATATTCCGCCAAAATGGGCGTTGACGTTTTGGAACTCGACGTTCATTCGACCGCCGACGGCGCACTCGTCGTGATGCACGACGCGGAAATCGACCGGACGACGAACGGCAGCGGCAAGATCCGCGAAATGCCGCTCGAAGCCGTCAAAAAACTCGACGCGGCTTTTAATTTCACGCCCGACGACGGAAAGACCTTTCCCTTTCGCGGCACAGGAATTAGCGTCCCGACTTTGCAGGAAATTTTCGAGGCGTTTCCCGCGATGACCTTTAATATCGAGCCGAAACAGATCGAGCCTTCGATCACGAAGCCTTTGTGCGAAATGATCCGCGCGCAAAAAATGACCGCGAAAGTGATCGTTGGTTCATTTCGGCAAACGGCGATCGACGAATTTCGCGCCGCCTGTCCCGAAGTCGCGACCGCCGCGACGCCGCGCGAGGCGAGCGAATTTTTGGCGCTCTTCAAGGTCTGTCTTGGCGCATCCTACACGCCGCCGATGCAAGCGCTACAAATTCCGCAAAATCTCGGCAGCTTGCCGGTTGTTTCCAAAGAATTTATCGAAGCGGCGCATAAACTCAATCTCAAAGTCCACGTTTGGACGATCAACGACAGCGCCGAGATGCAAAGACTGCTCGAAATGAATGTGGACGGAATTATGTCGGATTATCCCGACCGTTTGCTAAAACTGCTCGGCAGCGGGCAAAAGATCGTCCAGAAAAGATGATTGACGATTTTGAAAACAAGCGTCAAATCAGTGTGGAATTAAAATTTATGAAAAACTGCCGCGCAATATTATTTTTCTTGGTAATTTTCGCGCTTTTTTGCGTGCCGGTTTCGGCACAAACCGGTCAAAAAACCGAACTCAAACGCATCAAAGCCTACGTCAAAACAATTGATTCGTTTGTCAAAAACAAAAAACCGCACCTGATTTTTGCCGATACTGCTGACGAAAATGAAAGCAAAGCAAAATGGCGAAAATTCGCGTCGGAAAAAGCTCTCGAAAAATTTCGCGAAACGCAAGAAACCTTTACGATCGCTTATAATTGGCGAAAAAACGGCAAACTCGTGCAATCGACTTTCACGCTTTTCAGTTCGTCGGGCGATTGGGCGCAGTATGATTCTTATTATTTTCGCGAAAACGGAACGATCGCCAAGATCGTTTCCGAACTTCGCACCTTTTACGGCGATGTCATCGTTTTGCGGGATCTTTATTTCGACGAAAAAGGAAAACTCATTCGACAAACGGTTCGTTACCGCGATTTGGACACCAATAAACCGATCAAAAAACCGAAAGACGATTTTTATATAGTCGATGTAACAATTTACAAAAACGTCCGCCGCCTGCCGTTTGCGAAACTTCTAAAGTAATACGAATCAGTGGTTGAAAATTTGTGAACCGAAAAAGCGGTTTGCCAACAATGAGACGCGGACAAACGCGGATTGAGCAGATTGCCGCTGATTTTTTTAATCTCAGGAAAATCCGCCAAATCCGCGTTTGTCCGCGTCCTATTTCTTCTCAATTTTTTTCAATTTTAAGCAACCGCGTTGCGCATAATTACTTCCTTGTAAAAATCCGCGCTCAGTTTCGGAGTTCTTTTCTGCGTTTTGTAATCGACGTAATGCAGACCAAACCGATTTGTATAACCGTCCGCCCATTCGAAATTATCCATCAAACTCCACAGAAAATAGCCTTTGACGGGAATTCCGTCGGCGATTGCGCGCTGCAATTGCGAAAGATAATTACGCAGATACATCACGCGGTCGGTGTCATAAACCTTGCCGTCAGCCGCCGGAATATCGGACGACGAGCAGCCGTTTTCGGTGATATAGATCTCTTTCGCCCCCCAAATCTTATTAACGTGATGCGGTCCCCAATAAAGTGCTTCAGGTCCGATGTTCAACCACGCCGAAGCCATATGCGGATACGACGCGGGATTCGGAACAAGCGCGAAACCTTGTTTCGAACCATCGGCGCGAACGTAGGTCGGCGTGTAAATATTGATGCCGACAAAGTCGAGCGGACTCGAAATAGCTTTCAAATCTTCGGCAGTAAATTTCGGCGCGTCTTTTCCGGCATTTGATAAATACAAATCCGTATATTTGCCTTCCTGAATGACGGTCATATACTGCGCGTTTACCTGTCGTGTCGCTTCGGTCGCGGCTTTGATATGTTCGTCGGTTTCGATGACCGGACAGCAGATCGCCATATTCTCCGCCAAACCGATTTTCGTTCCCGGCTTCGCTTTGGCGCGAATCGCCTGAACTGCCAGACCGTGACCTAAAACGGCGTGATGCCGCGTTTGCAGAAAACGGTCGCGCGGGAGTTTGAGTCCCGGTGCGTGAATGCCGATTCCGTAACCGAGTTCGACAAACGCGCCGAATTCGTTGATCGTGAAAAAATGTTTGACGCGGTCCGATAATTTTTCCGCCGCGTAGCCCGCATATTTCGCAAAGGCTTCCGACGTTTCGCGCGATTCCCAGCCGCCGTATTTATCCTGCAAAGCTTGCGGCAGATCCCAATGATAAAGCGTCGCAAACGGCAGAATGTCGTTTTTCAGCAATTCATCGACCAATTTATTATAAAAATCCAAGCCCTTCGGATTCGGCGCGCCCGTGCCGTCGGGGAAAACGCGCGACCAGGCGATCGAAAAGCGGTAACTTTTGACGCCGAGCGCCTTCATCAACTGAATATCTCCTTTGTAGCGATGATAATGATCGTCGGCAACATCGCCGGTCGCGCCGTCAACGGTCTTGCCCGGCGTATGCGAAAAAGTGTCCCAAATCGTCGGTTTGCGCCCGTCTTCGTTGACCGCGCCTTCGACCTGATACGAGGCGGTCGCGCTGCCCCATAAAAAATCCTGCGGAAACGTTCGCCGATCGTTTTGTTGATCGGACAATTGCGCGGTCTCCGCCGGACTCACCCCGCGTAACGGAAGCGCGGTTGCGCCAATCGCGGCAGACCCGACAATTTTTGCAAAATTACGCCGTGAAACTTTCATTCGTTTGCTCCTTTCAATTGTTTGATTTTATAAAACTTAAAGTAAATTTTCGTTGATATCGAGTGATTTGTAAAGATGCCTTTCGGTAAACGCAATTTGCACTGTCATTTAATCGGATTTTTTAACAGTTCCCGGCATCGAAACCGTTGCCGCCGACTATTTCGCCGAAAGCGATTATTTCGACCGCAATGTTTTGGGTAGAATCGGCTGGCTTGACTGCGTGAAATTTGGTTTGATAGAACAGGAAGGCAAATTGTTTTTGAGCGAATATAAACCTTCATAACAAATAAATTCTGTGGCTTTTACGGTTGTTTGACTGTGGAAATCCAAATTGTTTTCACCATAAAAAAGATGAATACTCTAATGAAGCAAAATTGGAGAGCAAATAATGAAAAAACCAATAATTGTTCTGACAACTCTTTTTTTAGTCATCTTTTTTTGTTCTCAAATCAATTACTCCCAAAACAAAAATAAATTTGCGATAAAACAAATTGAGAGATACGTAGAGAAAATCAACCAAAGCATAAAACCCAGAAAAGAGCCCGACTT
>JBBQOA010000351.1:0-5309 GCA_038330465.1 Pyrinomonadales bacterium | reverse complement strand
GGCAATTTTAATTTTGATGGTCAAACATTCGTCAAAAACTTTTTTGTAAATTGAATTTGGCGACAATCTCGTTTTTGTTTTTTGTGACGGACAATCTACTGATTACCGAATACAAATCTCAGCCCGCGATTGTAGGCTTCCGGTTTATTTCCGGCGTGACGTTCGCCTTCGAGAACCCGGGTTTCCATCGTTAATCCTTTGTATGAACGGCTTTTGACAACTTTCATAAAATCTTTGACGGGCTCGGTCAGATCTTCGATATCGCCGACCGAAATAAACAATCTTGCCGGTAAATCCTGACGTTTAGCGGCAAATTGTTTTTCCTGTTTGAACGAAAAATTATCGCCGTAGGAAACCGCCGGACTCGCCGCAACGTAGCCGTAAAACAAATTCGGTTCGGTGAAGATTGTGTAAAGCGTGAATAGACCGCCGAGCGAACTGCCCATTAAAATTCGCTTTGACGGGTCGGCATTGTAATTTTTTTCGACAAAAGGAATGACGTCTTTTTTCAGAAAGGCGAGAAACTTTGCCGCGTCGCCCGAACCCGGAAGACTCGCCTCGCGCGTCGGCGTATAATCCATCGCCCGCAGTGCGTCGAAATTCGGGTTTTCGCCCGAATAAGTAATGCCGACGATGATCATTTCGGGAACGAATTTATCATAATGTAATCCGCCGTAAACCGAATCGAGCAGCTTAAAATCCCATTGCCCGTCAAGCACGAATAAAACCGGATATTTCTTTTCGCTTTTTGGATCGCCAGTTTTATGAATATACAGATCGTAATCGCGTCCGGTATCTTTCGATTTCAGACTGCGGACTTCCGAACCTTTAATTTCAACCGGCGGAAATTTATTGGTTTGAGCACTTACAACGCTCAATGAAAAAATCAGCACGAAAATATTCAGAATAAATAGTTGTTTCCATAAAGTCATTAAATTTGAAGCCTCCCGAAAATAATTCCTCTTAAAAAGAGATCCGTTCAAAACGCGGATTCCTGATCGGCGATCATTTTGTCCATCAATTGATCGAGCGATTCATCGACGATCTGCCGCGCAGGATCGGCGTCAAACCAATCGATGATCTCGTGAATTCCGCGCGAAAACGGAATTGTCGCCGCAAAATCCGGCACGAGCCGTTTGATCTTCGTATTGTCGAAGATCAATCTGTGCGCTTTGTCGCCCCAGAGTTCTGCACCCCATTCGGCGTCGTATTTAGCAATCACGTCCGACGGAATATGAACAATATTCGCGCTCGCTCCGGCGGCGCGCGCGGCGAGTTCGTAGATCTGATTCCACGTCAAAAATTCATCCGAAGTGATTTGAAAAGCTTCACCGACGGCGCGGCTGTTGCCCAAAAGCCCGACCAAGCCTTTCGCAAAATCGCGCGTGTGCGTCAGCGTCCAGAGCGAAGTTCCGTCGCCGTGAACGATCACTTTTTTGCCTTTCCGCATCCGGTCAATGACGGTGTATCTGCCTTTGAGCGGCAGCATCGTTCGGTCGTAAGTGTGCGACGGGCGGACGATCGTGACCGGAAATTGTTCTTCGCGGTAAGCCTTCACGAGCCGGTCTTCACAGGCGATCTTGTCGCGCGAATATTGCCAGAAAGGATTTGCGAGCGGCGTCGATTCGGTGACCGGCAGATTGACGGGCGGCGTTTGATAAGCGGACGCCGAGCTGATGAAAATATATTGTTCGGTGCGACCGCCAAAAAGTTCGAGATCGGTTTCGATATGCGCGGGCGCAAACGCAACCCATTCGACGACCGTGTCGAATTTCATCGTGCCTACCGCCTTTTTGACCGAATCCTGGTCGCGAATGTCCGCCTGCAAAAGATGCGCCGATTCCGGCATCGCCCGCCGCGATTCGCCGCGATTTAAAAGATATAATTCAAATCCGCGCGCGGCGGCAAGCTCCGCGCAAGCCGCGCTAATGACGCCCGTTCCGCCGATAAATAGAATTTTCATTTTAACTTTGCACCGTTACAAATCGATGTGTTTTCTAAGTTTACTTTGAACTCGCCTTTTACTTTGTCAGGCGAAGCATCACGACGTCGTGCGCCGGAAGCTGAGTTTTCAAAGCCGTCGCGGTCGTTCCTAAATCCTTTTTCATCCAAAGATCGCGGATTTTATAAACCGTCTTTTTCGCGTCAAGCTGTTTTTGGAAATTGTCGTCCTTGATGAAATTTTCTTTCCAGTCGAAATTTATCGTTTTTGCGCCGTTGCCGCGATTTAGAAAGCAAACCGCCCATTCGTCGTTTGCTAAAGGTTTGACCCAAACTTCCAAACCGTCTTCGGTGATCGCCGCAAAGCCTTGAATTCCCAAAGAATCCTGATCGATCGCGATGACTTCTTTATTGGTCAAAATTTCCCGCGTTTCTTTCGACATCGTGCGCACGTCGTTGCCGGCAATGAGCGGCGCGGCAAGCATTGCCCAGAGCGAAAAATGCGCGCGATCCTCGCTGACGGTCATTCCGTTGCCGACTTCCATCATATCGGGATCGTTCCAACTCCCTGGTGCGGCGTGGATTCGTAAGCCTTTTTGTTTATCGAGGATCCGCATAATTCCCCAGCTCGACCACGAGCCGTGATTTTCCTCGCAATCCCAACAATGCGTGATGTCGCCCGTTGTCCGCCAGAGATTTCCGATCGGTTTTGCCCATTCCCACGGTTTGTTGTCGCCCCATTCGCAGATACTGAAAACGATCGGTCTGCCGGTCACGAAAAGCGCATCGCGCATCGTCGTATATGCGCCGACCGGATTGATGCCTTCCGAATTGCACCAATCGTATTTGAGATAATCAACGCCCCAACTCGCATAAGTTGCCGCGTCCTGATATTCGTGTCCACGGCTTCCCGGCTTGCCCCCGCAGGTTTTCGCGCCGACATCCGAATAGATCCCGAATTTCAAGCCCTTGGCGTGAATATAATCGCCGAGCGCCTTCATTCCCGACGGAAAATGTTCGGCGTTCGGCTGGATAAATCCCTGCGCGTTACGCGTCCCGTGCCAGCAATCGTCGATCACGACATATTGATAACCGGCGTCTTTCATCCCGCTTGAAACTATTATGTCGGCTGTTTCTTTGATCAATTTTTCGTTCACATTACAGCCGAAACCGTTCCAACTGTTCCAACCCATCGGCGGCGTCAAGGCAAGATTTTCAAACCTCTGCGCGGCGGCAAATGTTGAAAATACGAAGATTGCCGCGATAAAAATGATTATTTGTCGGTAACTTTTCATAAGTTTTGTTCCTTTATTTCGCCGGAAAGCGGTTGATCGTCCATTTGATCTTGCCGTTTGAAAAATCGCTTTTCAAAGCGTAGATATTTTTTGCATTGCTTAGATCGAGCGTTTGCAGATTTCCGTCAGGCAGCGCGAATTGCCCCGAAACAGGCGCGTTGTCGGTGCTGAAAACGCGCAGTTCGATGTTGTTCCAATCAATTTCCGAAGTATTTTGCGCCGTTTTGACGTGCGGCAAAACCGTATGATCTTTAACCAGCAAAATGATCGGAATCTCGCCCGCTGAAAGCTCGTGCCATTTTTCGCCCTGATAGACTTTTCCGGTTTGATAATCGGTCCACGCGCCCGGCGGCAGATAAACTTTGCGGCTGTTTTTCTCGGTTTCAAAGATCGGCGCGACGAGCAAATTGGCGCCGAACATATATTCGTCTTCGATCAGCCACGAAGTTTCGTCCTGCGGAAATTCAAAAAAGAGCGTCCGCAGCATCGGAAAACCTTTCGCGGAAGAATCCTTCGCCTGCGCGTAAATATACGGCATCAGCGAATAACGAAGATTCAATGCGCGGCGAAAATCTTCGGTTAATTTTTCGTCGTATTCCCACGGTTCGCGCGGCGGCGCGCCGTGCGCCCGCGTGTGCGAGGTCAAAACGCCGAACGCGAGCCAGCGGCGATACAGATCGCGCGGCGCCCGATCGACAAATCCGCCGACATCGTGACTCCAATAAGTAAAACCCGAAAGCCCGAACGAGAGCCCGCCGCGCAGCTCCGCCGCCATTGCCGAATTCGTATTTTCCGCGTCGCCGCCCCAGTGCAGCGGATAACGCTGACTGCCCGCCCACGCGCTTCGCGCCCAGATGATCGAATCGCCCGTCGTTTGTTTGGTGATGTCGGCAACCGCTTTGTTATAGCGAAGCGGGTAAAGATTATGTTCAAAAAGTCCGGTTTTGCCCGAAAAATATTGACCGTTAATCGGCGCGCCTTCGCCGAAATCGACCTTGATCGCGCCGACGCCCATTTTCAAAAGATTTTCGAGTTTGCCCTGATACCACCGAACCGCCGACGGATTGCTCATATCAAGCACGGCATCTTCAAAAGGCTGCCCGCCGCCTTCGTTGCGGACGGCGAAACCGTTATCGACGATTTCCTTAAAAAGCTCGTTTTTCGGCGTAAAATAAGTGTATTGCCACAAAGAAATGTGAAAGCCGTCGCGTTTTAAATCCGAAATCATTTTCTGCGGATCCTGAAAACGCGTTTTTGAAAACTCGTAATTGCTCCGCCAATCGGTTTCAAACCAACCCGTGTCGAGATGAATGACGTCCGTCGGGATTTTATATTGACGAAGTTTCGCCGCGACGTCGCGAACCTCAGTTTCAGATTTGTAAGTGATACGGCTCATCCAAAAACCGAACGACCAGAGCGGCGGCACCGGACTTCTGCCCGTCAAAGCCGTGTATTCGGAAAGAATATCTTTCGGTTCGCCGAGAAAAACGAACAGATCCATTTGGTCATCGGCTGAATAAATGACGTTGTGCTGATCGTAAGATTGACCGAAATCAAAGGTCACGGGCGCGCTTGTGTGAACGAACATTCCATAGCCGTTGCTGCTCGTAAAAAACGGGATCGGTTTATACATCAATTGCCCTTGCACGCCCATTCCGTCGCGCGTGAAAGCGTTGATCTTCTGCCCGCGTTTGTTGAGCCGCGTAAAAGATTCGCCGGTGCCGAAGATCTTTTCGTCGGGCTGCAGTTCAAAAGTCGCGGCAAAACGGCGGCTCAGATCATTCGCGCGGCGGACGAACGAAAAAGGCACGGTCGAAAGATACGTGTGCGGGTCATTGATATTTTCGGTGCGCGTCAAAAGCTTTCCCGATGAATCGTAAAACTCGATGTGCCACGGATCTTTGATGATCCGCACTTTTCCGTAAATGCTTGTGTAGGTTATTTCTTTGTCGGTCTGCGTCGCCTGCCACGAATTATCGCTGGCGGGCGCGCCGCCGAGCATCAGCGACGGTTTATTATCGAACGCGGCGGCGCGTGAATTAAAACGAAGGCGAATCGTGCGCGGGCTTATAA
>JBBQOA010000350.1:0-5312 GCA_038330465.1 Pyrinomonadales bacterium | reverse complement strand
CGCGGCGACCAACCGGCACACGAAAAAAGCGATCGCGGACGGAATTTTCCGCGCCGATCTGCTTTACCGCGTCAATAGTTTCGAGATCAATATTCCGCCGCTCCGCGAACGGCGCGAAGATATCGAACCACTCGCCAAATATCTTTTGCAGAAGATTGCCGGCGCCAACGCGCCCGAAATCGCGCCGCAAGCGATTGACGCGATGTCTTCTTTTCATTGGTCGGGCAATGTCCGGCAACTCAGAAATTGTTTGGAACGCGCCGTGCTGCTTGCCGATAACGGCAGGATCACGATCAAGGAACTGCCGCCCGAAGTCGTCTATAAAATGAACGAACCGAGCGTTTCGGTCAGCTATCACGAACCGAACGAAATGACGGTCAATTCATTTCAAAACGCTTCGCCGACAAATTTGCGCGACGTCGAAAAACAACAGATCATTCACGCGCTCGAAAAAACCGGCTGGCATCGCGGCAAAACGGCTGAATTGCTCGGCATTTCGTCCTCGACGCTTTACCGCCGCTTGCGCGAATACGATCTGGAAACACGATAGTTCGTAGTTTCAAGTTCTGAGTTTTAAGTTTCAAGTTTGCATCGAACCCGACTTGGAATCTGAAACTTGGAACTTTAGAAAAACTAAATCGATATGAAAGCTCTTAAACCCATAATTTTCATCGTTATCGTTCTTATTTTGACCGCGATCTCGGCGTATCCGCAGCGCAAGTTCGGCGGTCGGGTCGTCGAAGTTATCGACGGTAAAACCTGTGTCATTCAAATGCCGGGCGGAAAACTGACGGCGGTTTTGCAATACATCGAAATTCCCGATCCCGAACAACCGCTCTACGACACGGTCAAAGATCATTTGCAGGCGCTTGTTCTCGATAAACCGGTCGAATTTCTGCCGCGCGGCGTGATGTTCGACAAAACTGTCGGACAGCTTTTGGTGCGGGGCGTCGATGTCGGTCAACAGATGCTCCGCGACGGCGCGGCGTGGTATTCGATTCCCGAAAAAAACGGTCAGAACGAAGCCGAAGGTTTGCGTTATCAAGACAACGAAACGCAGGCAAAGGCTGAAAAACGCGGCGTCTGGGGCGTGCCGGACCTTAAACCGGCGTGGGAATACCGCGCCGAAAAAGAGGCTTTCGCCCGGCAGCAACAGAAAGAAGCGCTCGAGAAGATAAAATTTGCCAAAGCGCTGAAGAGCCAAAACAGAAGACTGGCGAATCCTCAACAAAGCGTTCCGCAAGCCGAAATGTGGGCGGATGTCGGCGAAGGCGACAGCAGTTTCGATCAGCCGAT
Organism: Pyrinomonadales bacterium; assembly: GCA_038330465.1. Classification (GTDB taxonomy): domain Bacteria; phylum Acidobacteriota; class Blastocatellia; order Pyrinomonadales; family Pyrinomonadaceae; genus JAFDVJ01. The sequence goes on along the minus strand of JBBQOA010000350.1, from coordinate 4,016 downwards.
GGGACTCGGCGGATTGCGGGCAGGCTTTGATCCGGCTCGCAGACTCGGACATATTTCAACGCCGAGCATTTTTCTCGATTTTCCGAAGGTCGATTTTCTGCGCCGAATGGAAAGCCGTCTTTTTTATTTTTACAAAGGCGACAAAGCAAACATCGAAGACAGCGTTTATCTCGTCGCGTTTCTTGCCACATCGAAGGAATATAAATTCGCCAAATCAAATAATTTAGTAATCACGGCGGATTCGCAAAAGGTCGTGTTGGGCAAAGCGCGGCGGCTTTTCAGGAAAAACAATTCGTATGTCGAAGAACTTCTGGTCTATAAAATTACGCGCGCGCAGCTTATGAAAATTGCTAAAGCAGAAACGATCGGCGTCCAGATGGGAAATTTGACGGGCGGCATCTCGAGCGATTCGCTGATGTTCATCAATAATTTGCTGAACGCTTCCTGATCTCGCGGGAAAAATTAATTATTATCGATTTCAACGGCAGCAATCTTTGCCCGCCGTTTTTTTTGCGGTATTCTTAGAAACAACTTTTTCGGTAAATCTAATCAGGGAGAATGTTTTGATGAAACTGTTTTTGTTTGTTTTTGTGCTTTTCTTTGTTTGTTCGACCGTTTTGGCGCAAACGGACGCGACCAAAACTCTTTACGCTTTGTTTGACGAAGAATGGGAAGCAAGCCTGCGCGATAATCCGACGTTCGCTTCTTTTCTTGGCGACAAACGCTACAACACGCTTTGGGATGACGTCAGCCTTGAAGCGATCAATAAACGCCATCTGCACGAGATCGAAACGCTTTCGCGGCTCAAACGAATCGACCGCGCTGCGCTTTCCGACAAGGATAAACTCAATTTCGATCTCTTCAAAAAAAACGCGGAAGAATCGCTCGAAGGCTTCAAGTTCAAATCGTATCTGCTGCCCGTCAAACACGACAGCGGCATTCAAACCGCCGATCAGCTCGCCGAATTCCTGCAGTTTCAAACCGTTAAAGATTACGAAGACTGGCTCGCGCGGCTCAATTCGTTTCCCGTGTTTATGGATCAAACGATCGCACTCCTGCGCGAAGGACAAAAGCAAAAAATTCTCTGGGCGCGCGTTGTGATGGAGCGCGTGCCGCCGCAAATTGACAAACAAATCACGGCGACCGCCGAGGCAAACGCCTTTTACGCGCCGTTCAAAACCTTCCCGAAAGAGATTTCCGAAGCCGATAAGACGCGCCTCAGAGCAGCGGCGAAAGATGCCATTTCAAACAAAATAATTCCGTCCTACAAAAAACTGAAAGAATATTTTGTCAAAGATTATCTGTCCGCGTCTTATGCTGAGGCGGGCGTTTGGCAGCGTCCCGACGGCGCCGATTATTATGCTTTTCTGGCGCGTTCATATACAACAACCGATTTAACGCCGCAACAGATTCACGAAAAAGGCTTGGCGGAAGTCAAACGCATCCGCGTTGAAATGGAAAAGATCAAGGAGCAGGTCGGTTTCACGGGAACGCTTCAGGAATTTTTTCAATATCTGCGCACCGACCCGAAATTCTTTTACAAAACGCCTGACGAATTATTGAATGCCTATCGCGCAATGGCGAAACGCATCGACCCGAATCTCGTCAAGATCTTTCGCACTTTGCCGCGCATGCCGTACGGCGTCGTTCCGATTCCCGACAATATCGCGCCCGATACGACGGCCGCTTATTACAACAGCCCGGCTGCCGACGGTTCGCGTCCCGGCTATTATTACGTCAATCTTTACAAACCAGAGGTGCGACCAAAATGGGAAATGCTCGCGCTTTCCCTGCACGAATCGGTGCCCGGTCACCATCTTCAATTGGCTTTGCAGCAGGAACTCGGTGAAGTTCCGAATTTCCGCAAATACGGCGGCTACACGGCGTTTGTCGAAGGCTGGGGCTTGTATGCCGAATCTTTGGGCGAAGATATGGGACTTTACACCGATCCTTACGACAAATTCGGGCAACTGACCTACGAAATGTGGCGCGCCGTTCGCCTCGTCGTCGATACGGGAATGCATTTTTACAAATGGGACCGGCAACGCGCGATCGATTTTTTCAAGGACAACGCCGCGAAAACCGATCAGGACATCGTCAACGAGATCGACCGCTACATTTCCGATCCCGGACAAGCGCTGGCTTACAAGATCGGTGAGCTGAAGATCAAAGAACTCCGCAATCGTGCCAAAAACGCGCTCGGCGATAAATTCGACATCAAGGACTTTCACGACGTCGTCCTGCTCTCGGGCGCGGTTCCGCTCGATATTCTGGAACGAAATGTCGACGAATGGATCTCCAAGAAAAAGACGGGCAAATAAACAACTTTTTTGATCTTTGCCGAATCAAGCAAAAGTATGAAGCAAATCTTTTTGACGATCTTATTTTCTCTATTTGTAGTTTCCGCAATTTCCGCGCAGGAAAACAAAAATGGCGATTTAAGCAATAAGGAGCAACTTCGTAAGTCGACCGATTGCTTTGTGCCAATCTATAAAGTTTGGGTTGAAAAAGACGTTGCCTATATCATCACAGCGGAAGAAAAAAAAGCATACAATGATTTGAAAACCGATCAGGAACGCGAAAACTTTATCGAAAACTTCTGGCGGCGGCGCGATCCCGATCCCGACACGGAAGTAAATGAATTTCGTGAAGAATATTACGAACGCATTGCCTATGCAAATGAGTATTTCGCGTCCGGCATTCCGGGTTGGCAGAGCGACCGAGGAAGAATTTATATTACCTACGGCAAACCCGACCGGATCGAAACAGGTCGAACCGATTTTGGAAATTTGAAAAATATATCATTTGAAACCTGGTTTTATAATTATCTCGCTCCGGTCTGTTCCAAATATCAATTTACATTTGCCGACCCGACTCAAAATAATTCATTTCGACTTTCTGACACCGATCGTGAGCAGCTTCTAAAGTTCTCTGCCAACGGCTTGACGCAATGCGGCGGTCGTTTTTAAAAATGTTCAGAGTCTAAACTTCAGTTTGGACTCTGAACATTTTTCATCAAACTGCCTAATTTGATCCGATCTTGACGCCGCCGTTGGTCGTTACGACGCGGACGAGCGCGCCGCCGCCGTTGAGGTCGCGGCTGATATTGACGCCTTGTTTGCGATAGCCGTTTTCGTCTTTTTCTTTCTCGACCGATAATCCGGCAATGTCGCTTTTGAAGCCGCCGTTGACCGTGCGGGTTTCAAACCGCGCCGCATAATTTTCCGCCATCGTCAGATGGACGCCGCCGTTGGTCGTTTCGACATCAAGCCCGTTGCCTTTCCACGTATTCCCCGCGAGTTCGATATGGAGACCGCCGTTGGTCGTTCTGCCCTTGACATCACCTGCCAGATTGCTCAGATGAATGCCGCCGTTTTTCGCGTCGAATTCGATCATTGCGTCAACATCTGAAATTGAAATGCCGCCGTTCATGGTTGTCAATTTAATATTCGTATTGCGCGGCACGAGAATTTGATACGAGACCGACCAGTTCGTTTCTTCCGAAAGACCTTCGGCGTGAACGGTTCCGGCGGTTTCGATGCGGATGTTTTTGGCGAGCGATTTGGCTTCGTCTGCCGAATTGCCCCAGGTTTGGACGCAGGCGCGGATCAAAATATCCGAACGATTTTCGCCTTTGACCGAAATTCCGCCGTTGCGCTTGCCGTCAACCGTTAAGTTTCCCGCCGAGATCGTCATTTCACGAAGATCGCTGCCCGAAACCTTGTCGCCGTTCGACCAGTTGTTTGAGCAGAATTCGCTGTTGTAATCTTTATTTTTGTCTTTGACCTGTGCCGAATCTTCGTCCACGCCGCCCAAAACAAAAGCCACTAATAATAAGCTATAAAAGCAAAAACGTATTTTACTTGAATTGAACATGGCGTTGTTGCATAAATAGGTCGCGGAAACGATGAAATGGTAAGATTTTTCTACCATGAAAAAAAAAGCCACCTATCGAATCCGCAACTGGAAAGATTATAACCGAAGTTTACGACTGCGCGGAAGTCTGACGTTTGGGA
>JBBQOA010000349.1:0-5314 GCA_038330465.1 Pyrinomonadales bacterium | reverse complement strand
CGCGTTCTTTTTCGATCGCGTATTCGAAATTGCGATACCAAACATCGCTCGTTTCGATACTTTCGGCATTATGTGCGAAAAAAAGTTCGGGCATTTCGGCAAACGGCTGCACCGAAACTTGATTTTTAGAAATTTGAAACTCGGGATTGATCGCGGACGTTTCGTGCTGCAAAGCGTGATAATCGCAAAACGACAAAAGCGGACGCAGTTCCAAACCGATTTGAAATTCGGAACCCGGAACGGGCGATTTCAGCGTCCAACGGCAAACGGTCGTGTTCTGTCCGTTGACCATCAAGATCTTTTTTTCGATCGTGACGCCTTCGACTTCGAAATTCCAGATCGGAAAAGGATCGAGCCGAAACGATTTCAGATACTTAAAGCCTTCGGGATAAACGGCGTTCGGATATTGATTCGACGAGAGTTCAAAAGATCTTTCGCCGATTATCAAAGTTTCTTCAAACTTTGAGAGCATCGTGATTCTGCCGAGCGGCGGTTTCGTCGCGGCGGTTAAAATGCCGTGATAACGGCGCGAATTGGCGCCCGCAATCGTACCGTTCGCAAAACCGCCGATGCCGTTCGTTTCGAGCCATTCGCGGCTCAACGCTTCTTCAAAATTTGTGCAGATTTCCGTGCCGAATTCAATCATCTCGTTTGTAAATTCCGTTAGCTTTTCGGGTTATTCCAAAGTTATACTTTGATTGTAAAAGTTTCTCCTTCGAGCGACAAATTCGGATTGTAAAACGGGTCTTTTTCGAGTGTCTTTCGCCATTTTTGTCGGAAGAAATCTTTTTCTTTCGCGTCCGGTTTTGGCTGCAGACCGCGTTTTTCCGTCTGCCTCAGTTCGGCGTAAGGCGTGAAAACGATCCGCCGGTTTTTTTCGCGGAGTTTTAAACAAAGATCCGCATCGAACAGCGCATTCGGAAAATTTTCCGCGTCAAACCCGCCGATTTCGTCAAAGATTTCGCGGCGCATTGCGAGACATTGCGCGGAAAGCGCCGAAAAATTATTGATGACCCGCGCCCGGTATAAATTTTCGTCCGTTTCGCGCGGCAAACCGTCAAACGCCGTGCCGGGCAAATCATCAAACCCGAAAATAAAAGCACCGCCGGAAATCGTTTCGTTTTCATCGAGAATTTTTCCGCCGACCGCGCCGATCTCTTTCTGAGCGGCAAAGCTCGCCAATTCCTTTAACCAATCTTTTGAAAGCGGGCGCAAATTTGTTTCTGCAAAGCACAAAATATCGCCCGAAGATTCGGAAACCGCTTGATTCAGGCTTTCGGCTTTTGATAAATTCTTACGAAAAATTACTTTTACATTGCCGGGAAATCCTTGATTTTGCGGGCTTTCCGCACAAATTAAAACGATTTCAAGATTTTGGTAAACAGTTTCATCCGAAAATCTTTCGACCTTTGCGGCTATTTCAAAACTATCATTTGCCGCCAGGATCAAACTAACGCGCGGCAGATTTTCGGACAGTTCGTAGCGGACGCGATGGAATTGATAAATTCCTTTTTCGACGCGCGCCTTTTTTCCCGTTCGCTTAAAATGTTCGCGCAGAGCCTCGCGGGCGCGTTCGTGCGCGTATGGTTTTTCATCCGACGAAAACGCGACCGAACCGCGAATTGCCCGCCAATGATAGAGAACGTGCGGAATATGACGAATCTGTTTTTCGTCGATTTGCTCGATAAAGCGCAGCGCGAGATCGTAATCCTGACTGCCTTCGAGTCCTTTGCGAAAGCCGCCGATCCGGCGCAAAATTTCCGTCCGATACGCCGAAAGATGCGTGATCAAATTCAAGGAATAAAGCAGATCGCGGCTGAAATCCGGCTTGAATTTCGGCGCGTAACGCGTGCCGCGTTCGTCGATCATATCTTCGTCGCTGTAAACAAAAGCGGTTTCGGGAAAATCGTTCAATTCCATCGCGAGATAAAAAAGCGCGTCGGCGGAAAGTTCGTCATCGTGGTCTAAAAGCGCGCAAAAGACGCCGGCTGCAAGCGCTAAAGCCGAATTCGAAGCGGCGGAAATATGTCCGTTTTCGGCGCGGAAAACGATTTTTATCCGCGGATCTTTTGCCGCAAATTCTTCCAAAATTTTACAAATATGCGGGCTCGGCGAATGATCGTCGGCAATGCACAGTTCCCAATTTTCGTAAATTTGGCGGCGCACCGATTCGATGCAAATCCGAAGCCATTTTTCTTCGACGTTGTAAACAGGTAAAATAATAGAAATTAAAGGTTTATTGGCGAAATTTGCGATTTTTCCGGTTATTTCGGTGCGGCGCGTTTCGGTCATTTTTTGCCGTTCGATCAAGCGGCGATAACTTTTTTTTTCGCGAATCCGGCGCGCCAATTCGCCGAATTGAGCGGAAAGTCCGGACCAGCCGCGTGATTTCCAAATTTCGAAGGCTCGTTTTGCTTTTTGCGGTAAGATCTTCATTTCAGGTCGGGCAGATTTTTCTTCTCGAAATTTGTTTCCCAATCTAAATTCGGGCGGACGATACCGGGCAAAACTCCGGCGTAATCGCCGCGCATCGAATCGCCGTCAAGACTGTCGATGACGCTGAAGGCGACCGCGTCGCGTTCTTGCAGATGAACTTCAAAAGGCAAATATGTTGAAACGGCAACGGTCACAAAGATCGTGCCTTCCGCCAGAAAATTACCCGGCACCGACATTTTGCTGACGTATGTTCCGCCCGCCCGCGTCGCGGTTCGCCAAGGGCTGTTCCAATCATGGGAAACGAAGATGCAAGCGCCTTGTTCGTTATAAAAATGAACATTCGGAACGAGAATTTTTCCGGCGCGCAAAACATCGTAAGTCATTTCGACCGCGACCGGACGGCGAATATCGACCGAAGAAACCGTTTCCGACGTTTCATTGCAAACGCGGACGCGCCGCAATCTGACGATTTCATTGCCCGGCGAACTTTCCGCGTCTTCCCAAACTCTTTCCGCGCCTTTTTGCGATTGTTCGCGCAGATAATCGCTGATCACTTCGGTTGCCGTGCCGTCTTTGGCAAGCATTCCGTCTTTCAGCCAAATTGCCCGGCTGCAAAGTCTGGCGATCGATTGCATATCGTGCGAAACGAACAAAACCGTTCTGCCGGTTTGCCCGACCTCGCGCATTTTGTTCAGACATTTTTTTTGAAACGCGACATCGCCGACCGCGAGCACTTCGTCAACGATCAGAATTTCGGGTTCGAGATGCGCCGCGACCGAAAAAGCGAGCCGCATATACATTCCGGAAGAATAATGTTTGACGGGCGTATCGATAAACTTTTCGATCTCGGAAAAAGCGACGATCTCGTCGAATTTCGCTTCGATCTCGGTGCGTTTCATTCCTAAAATTGCACCGTTCAGAAAGATATTTTCGCGTCCCGAAAGCTCGTTGTGAAAACCCGTTCCGACCTCAAGCAGACTGCCGACGCGTCCGTGAATTTCCGCCGCGCCGCGCGTCGGTTTGGTGATCCGCGAGAGAATTTTGAGCAGCGTCGATTTGCCCGCGCCGTTTCTGCCGATAATGCCGAGCGCTTCACCGTCTTTGACCTCAAAACTGACATCTTTCAGCGCCCACAGCTCGTTTTTCTTCGAGCGCTGCGGATTTTTGATAAAGCTCATGACCGTATCGCGCAGCGAATTATGCTTGGCGCCGCCCAAGAAATAGAGTTTCGATAAATTTTCGACTTTAATTACGTTCATTAAATTTTGATCTTTGATCTTTGATCTTTGATCTTTAGGAATAGAAATGTTCCTGCTGTCAGAAAAATCTAAAGTCAAAGATCAAAGATCAAAGTTCCACATTTATATCAAATCCGCGAAATCATCCTCCATTCGTTTGAAAACAAACAGCGAGAGCGCCATTAAAACAACGATCATCGCGGCTGAAATACCGATCGTCAGCCAATCGAACCGGTCGCCGAAAAGCGCGGCGCGAAAACCCTGCAAAATTCCGGTCAAAGGATTAAAAGCAAGCACAAAACGCGCCTTTTCCGATAAAATTTCGGGCGGATAAAAGATCGGCGACGTGAACATCCAAACCTGCAGCGCAAACGGCAGAGCAAATTTGACGTCGCGAAACCGGACGTTCAAAGCGGAAAAAAGCGTTCCCAAACTGACCGTCAGAACGATCGCGAGAGCGATAAAAACCGGTGCGAAAAGTGTTTGCCAAGATAATTGAACGGCGTTTTGCGAAACGTAATAGATCATCAGAACGATCAAAACCGCGAAACTGAAAAGCAGATCGAACAATCCGGCAAGCGTCGCCGAAACCGGCACGATAAGGCGCGGAAAATAGATTTTCGTGACGAGATTCGTATTTCCGACCAGAGAGTTCGAAGCGAGCGTGATCGCATTGAAAACAAAGAGCCAGATCATAAAACCGCTCAGCGCAAACAGCGGATACGGTACATTTTGCGAATCGAAACGCGCGACGGTGCTGAAGATTACGGTAAAGATCGCGGTCGTCAGAACCGGCTGCAGAATTGCCCACAAAACACCGATTGCCGTTTGTTTATAACGCACTTTGACATCGCGCCACGTCAAAAAATAGAGCAATTCGCGATACGCCCAAAGCTCTTTCAGATCAAGGCTAAGCCACGCGCCCGCCGGTTTGATATAGATTGTTTGTGTGATCTTTTCGTCGTTCAAAATTATTTTTCGGTGCTTTTTCGCAAACTTCGTCGAAGATCGATAACGCTCATCGGCACGCACATCCGCAAAGCAAATTTTGCGAGTTCGGCGTTTGATCTCGCGCCGCGCCAGTTTTCTTTGGCTAATTGAAACGCGCCGCTTTTGTCGCCGTGCTGCAGAAATTCGCGGGCGTAGCGAAATTTTGTTTTTGTTTGAATTTTCTTTAATTCCGACCGGCTCACGCCCAAATCGTCAACGTTGCGGTTTTGCGCTTCGATCACTTCGCCGAGCATCAAACCGAGATTTTTACTTGTATTGTAGCCGTGTTGCCGCCAAACTGAAAGCACTTGCGGATCGAAAGCAAAATCGCCCGCGTTCATCAATTTCAGATACATTTCGTAATCTTCGAGCCGCGAATGCTCGTTCCAGGAAACTTTTTCGAGCGCCGTGCGGCGATAAAAAATCGTCGAACTGATCGGCGAAATTCCGTTAAGAAGCATTTCGCGGGCATCGCCGTCGGGATAATTTGCCCAATCGTCCGCGTAATTTGCGGTGCTGTCGAAAATCTCGTCCGCGTCGTTGATCAGAAAAGCGTGTCCGTAAGCCAAAACCGCCGATGCGCGGCTTTCGAGAAGTTTTGTGCGTTCTTCAAAAAACGTCGGCAGCCAAAAATCGTCCGAGCCGATATA
>JBBQOA010000348.1:0-5319 GCA_038330465.1 Pyrinomonadales bacterium | reverse complement strand
CGTGATCACTTCGATGGAAGTTGAAAAGGCGCGCGAACAACGCCGGACGAAAATGAACATCGAAACGCAGCTTCGCAAATTACCGGGCGTGACGTGCGTCAATGTCAATTTCGTTCAGCCGCAGGACCGTTCGCTGGCGATCAACCCGTATCCATCGACGGCTTCGGTATTGATAAATTACAAAACACCGGCATTTCCGGTCAGCAAGGATGAAATCGCGAGTCTGGTCGCGCGCAGCGTTCCGGCTCTGCAGCCCGAAAACGTCAGCGTCGTGATTTCCGCCAAACCGCTGCGACCACTGCCGGATAATAAGATCGTTTATAATTTTACGCGGATCGCGCTCGTTTCGGGCATCGGTTTCGCAACAATTTTGGCGTTTGTTTCGGTTATTTTCGTTTTGCGGAAAAAAAGACGGAAAGAAAACGCCGAGGACGCCTTGGAAATTGAACCCGATCAAAGTGAAACACCGAAGGAAACAGCCTTGCTTGATGAAAACTATGATTTTGAGGATGAAGATGATGAAGATGAAAATCTTCCGTAAATAAAAAATGAACACGATTTCACAAGCCGAAAAAATTGATCTTTTGTTGACGCTCGCGCTCGCGTTTGACAAAAAATTTGAAGGGTCGAACAATTCTGAGAATGTTCAAAACTTGCGGGAATCGGTTGAAAACTCCTTTGATGCAATGAACCGCGAAGATTTAGTAGCGTTGAAATTACGTGCCGAATTTATTGATAATTTACCGTTTGAAAATCGCGAACTCTGGCAATCAGTTTGGCTTGATAAATTGCGGCGGCGCGGCAGAGCGATCCGGCTTGACGAAAATATCAATCCGTCTCATATCGTCAAAGTCCTCAGCCGTGAACCAAAATCCATCCAAAATCTGATTTTAAGAAATTTACCGGCTGATCTAAGCCGCCGAATTTCTCTCTATCTCGACCTAAGTTTTGAATCAAATGAAAATGCCGTTCAGACCGATTTACCGATCAACGAAGAAATAATTGCCCTTGTCAGGCATAAATTCTTGGCGAATTTTATTGCGCTCGAAGATATTTACGAGCCGGATGATTTGGATATGTTTTCTTTTGACGAATTGGAAAAATTTATCCGGCAGCTCGGTTTACGCGAAATTGCCGTTGCCTGCCGGGGCATCAATTCAAAGGAAACACTCGCGGCTTTTTTAAATCGTTTTGATGAAAACGATACGCGTGAAATTGCGCATTTCATCACGGAATTAGATAAAATCAGACCTTTTTGGGTGGCGCAAGCCGATGCTCTCGTTCGCAAAAGCTGGAGCGCGGATCTCGCGCCCGAAAAGGTGATCAAAAAAATCGGCATCAAAATTCTCGCGATCGTTTTCGCCGTTCGCGATCAAACGCGCCGCCGATATCTGGCGCAGAAACTTTCGATTCGCGAGGTAAAAAATTGGCACAGATTGGTCAATTTAAGTGAAAAGAAATATCATTCGGCGACCGTGGAAGATCGGGTTCGGTTGGACAAAAGATGCCGGATCATTGAGCGCTTGGCTATTAAATTCAAACAATTCGGGAAACTGTAAAGAAAATGAATCAAGAAATGCAGACTTCGAGTAATTTGATCAAAGGGCGAAAAATTTCCGGAAATCCGGGCGTCAAACAAAAGATCATCAAAAATCAGATCGTTTCGGCGCAGATGGAAGCGGTACGAATATTGGAAGAAGCCGAAGGTTTTGCTGCCGAAATCCGCCGCGAAGCCCTAATTGAAGCCGAAAATCTTCGCACCGAAGCCTATCGCGCCGGCACTGAAAATGCTCTCACCGAATTTGAACGAAATTTGATCGAGACGCGCGAAATTCGTGAACGCGTCTGGCGCGAAACTGAAAAAGATCTGTTGCGGCTGGCGGTTCGGCTGGCAGAAAAAATCGTCGGGCGCGAGATAAAAAAAGATGATAAAACGATTATTGACATCATTTCGACCGCGCTGCAAAATGCCCGTCAACAAGAAAAACTGACGATCCGCGTCAATCCGACCGATCTGCCGACGGTCGAGCGCGAAGCTGAAAAGTTTTCGCTCGGCGGCAGAGTGCAATTTATCGATCTTGTCGCCGATCCACGCGTCACGGCAAGCGGTTGTTTGATCGAATCTGAGGTCGGCACGATCGATGCGCGGCTCGAAACGCAGCTCAGAGTTTTGGAACGCGCGCTGCTTTCGCAATCAGAAGGCGAAAGTTCGTATGATTAGTTGAGTTAAATTAAGGATTAACAGGAGTTTGGCTGATATAAATATTATGCAAATCCGAAATCCGAAATCTGTAATCCAAAATCACAATGATTGAACTTCAAACATATATTTCCGCCGTTGATTGGATCTCGTCGGTCGAAGTGCGCGGGCGCGTCACGGAATTGATCGGTTTGTTGATTCGTGCCGCCGTGCCGGGCGCGCGCGTCGGCGAATTATGTCTGATTCATTCGCCGCATCGCGCAAGGGTTTTGCGGGCGGAAGTTGTCGGATTTCGCGGCAGCGAAGTGATTTTGATGCCGCTCGGCGATGTATCTGACGTTGCGATGGGCGCGGAAGTCGTGCCGACCGGAACTTCTTTGACGATTCGGGTCGGAGAAGGCTTACTCGGGCGAGTTTTAGACGGACTCGGCGAACCGATCGACGGTCAGGGCGTGATTGAAGACGCGGTTGATAAAATTGTTTCGGCGCGTCCGCCCGACCCGATGAAACGCCAACGCGTGACAAAACAGTTAAAAACCGGAGTGCGCGCGCTCGACGGATTGTTGGCGGTCGGCGAAGGTCAGCGCATCGGGATCTTTGCCGCCGCCGGAGTCGGTAAATCAACCACGCTCGGAATGCTTGCGCGAAACACGGAAGCCGAAATCAATGTCATCGCGTTGATCGGCGAACGCGGACGCGAGGTGCGCGATTTTCTTGAGCAGGATCTGGGTGAAGAAGGAATGAAACGCTCGGTCGTGATCGTCGCTACTTCAAATGAGCCTTCCTTGATCCGTATGAAAGCGGCGTATGTCGCGACGGCGGTAGCCGAATATTTCCGCGATCAGGGCAAAAAAGTATTATTTTTGATGGATTCGGTGACGCGATTTGCGCGTGCGCTGCGCGAAGTTGGCTTGGCGGCGGGTGAACCGCCGGCGCGTTCAGGGTTTCCGCCGTCGGTATTTTCCGAGCTCCCGCGGCTGCTTGAACGAACCGGAAATTCCGAAAAAGGTTCGATCACGGCTTTTTATACAGTGCTCGTCGAAGGCGATGATATGACCGAGCCGATCGCCGATGAAACGCGTTCGATCCTTGACGGTCACATTGTTTTATCGCGCAAGCTCGCCGCGCAAAATCATTATCCGGCAATCGATATCAATGAATCGGTTTCGCGGGTGATGAGCGGCATTGCCGGGGCGCGCCATCTCGAATCGGCTGGTAAATTGCGCGAGGTTTTGGCGACTTATCAGGCGCAGAAAGATCTGATCTTGATCGGCGCTTACAAAAAGGGAAGCGACCCGAAAACCGATTATGCGATCTCGAAGATCGACGCGGTCAATCGGTTTCTCAAGCAGGGAACTCACGAACAAACGCCGACGGAAACAGCCATTCAAAACTTGATCCAACTATTTTGATCTTTAATGAAAATTAACCAGATCATGATAAAAACTAAAAGCTGATTGGAAAGCCGTCCGCAGATTTAGTTCGCCCTGTTCGCCGTTCGGCAGCGCCGCATTGGTCGCGACGATGACATCTTTGAATTTATCGGTCAGAACATCGACATTTGCCAAAGCATCACTATTTGAAGCGCCTTTCAATAAATTCAAAAGAAATTCCTGCGAACCGCTTTTTAGTTGGCTTTTGCCTTGATCCCATGTGAAATTGATGATTTTGTCGGGAATCTTTTGAAGATACGTCGCGCCTTCGCCGGCAATTTTGCCCATCACATCGCCCGCGCCGGGCACGAACGAGAAAGCCATTCCGACAAAAAATCCGATCATTTCCTTTTTCCTGGCGGCATCCTGCATAATATCGTTTTGAATAAAATCTTTTTGATTTTCAGCCGCTTGCCAAACCATTCCGAGCAGTCCGCCCATCACTTCGGTGTGATCTTGCTGCGACCAGCCGTTATGCAGTTGTTCGTATTCACTTTGCGAAAGCGGCGGTTTTTTTGAAGCGTCGCCGACATCGCCCATCGTTTTGACAACGCTTGACATCAATTCATCACGGCGCGCGCCGCCCTTTGGCGAAAAGAGTGTCAGCTCAAAGAATTTGGTCATTCCGCTGATAAAATCAGCGTCCTGAAAAGCTCCGTCGGGAGCTTGAGTTTTGAGAATAACCGCGCCGTTGCGGATGAAAAGCTCTGAAAGCGAATCTTTGAATGCCGGATTATCTTTGAAATTTGCAAAGGCTTTCGAACTATTCAAACCGTCCGCGATCGCGCCGAAAAGTTTGTTCTGCAAATCACCAGAAAAAGGCTGCGACGAATACGGATAATATTGAAATGTCTGACCAACCGCCGTTTGTGCAAGCTTTTCGACTCCGCCGAGCGTTATGTATTTATCGGCAATTCCGGTTTCGAGATAGTTGCCAAGATCAAGGGCTTCGGTTTGTCCGGACATCGCACCTTTGATAAAGCCATTGAGCTGAACGGGATCCAAGCCGTCGAGAATTTGCGCTTGTTTGGTGGCAGACATCTGCGACAGTACATAGGAACCCGCAGCTTTGAGCTGATCATTGCCATTGGCGATCGTTGACCGGACAAAAAGTTCCTGAACTTGCGGCGAAGCCTTGCCGAAAAGATCGATCGCGACGCTCGGATTAAAATTGCCTTGCTGCATCGCGCCGACGAGATTGTTCATATCGTTTTGGCTCAAACCGCCGCTTTGCCGCAGAGTTTCGAGTGAACCGCCGATAATGTCCATATTTTTGTGATACATTTCAGCGGCTTCCGGACTGCCCGACGAACCGTATAGATAATTTGAATAACCCGATGGCGTTGCCGCGTTGCTGATCAATTCGGCGGTTTTTTCACTGCCGAGCGCGGTCAAGTAACCGCGGATCCATTGCGGATCGTTTTTATGGGCATCGAGTTGAACGGTAAAAGCCTGCACGTCCGAGGAAATGTCATTAACCATTCGATTCGTTGTTTTAAGTCCGGCGGCGGCTTCTTCGGGCGACGCGTTCGTATCGAATGCCGTTCCGTACGATGAGAGTTGGGCGATTTTGGAGTTTGGATCGATGCCTTGCTGCCAATCGGAAAATGTTCGGTATTTGCCGAGTTCTGTTTGAATCCGGTCAGCCGTTGCGATTTCGTCGCCGTGGACACTGCCTGACAATAG
>JBBQOA010000347.1:0-5320 GCA_038330465.1 Pyrinomonadales bacterium | reverse complement strand
CAAAAAGTTTACCTATACCAGAATTTGTTGAATCAACTATTTCACATTCTATTTGAATAATCTTTGATGCTGTTTCAACAAGTTTCTCTACGTCTTCAATAGTTAATCTTTCTTCCTTTTTCCAAAATTCTACCGATTTTTCAAAAGGCTCTTTATCTTTATGTGCTACCCATTTATTTCTGAACTTCTTTACTCTTTCAATTTCACTTTTTAGTTCATCAATCTCTTTAATTTGTTCATCAATTTTTTGTTGAAAGGATGGTTCAAATTTCTTTAATTGCTTCAAAAACCAATACAGACTTCTTTGACCATTTTTGTCATAAAGCCAGTAAAGGTTGATTACAATGCTATCCCAAAGAAGTCCATGAATGAAGATTAGAAAATCATTAAAAACTCAGATCGCAATTTTGATTTCCGGCTTATCTCCATCCTTTCCTTCCGACAAAATATATTTCAAAGAATTTAGTTTTTTTTGTAGCTCAAGAACAGCATCAACCAATAAATTCTTTTGATTTTCAAGACCGTTATCCATTCTGCTTTACGCTTTCAAGCTCTCATTCAAACACTTCAAAACCAATGTTTAAATTCCGGCGCGTTTGGCTCCCGAACCGTTTTTTTCGTTGACGACTTCCGGTTTCGGGTTATTCGCTTCCTTGATTTCTTCGCGCTCGATAAATTCGCGCAGGGCGGTTTCGATCGTCGCGGCGCGTTTGTGTTTCTCGCCGGCGAGCTTGTCGATTTGCGCCAGCAAGCTTTCTTCGATAATTAAATTCGTTCTGATTCTCATAATATTTACACTCCTAAATTCGCGTTCAAGCGATTCAAAACTGCTTCGTCCAGTTGCTTTTTGATCGATTCGATTCCGATCTTATTGACAATTTCCTCAGCAAAACCATAGGTTAAAAGATTACGCGCGAGCGTTTCATTCAAACCGCGACTCAGCAAATAAAACAACTCTTCTTCTTCTAATTGCCCGACGGTTGCACCGTGCGCACATTTGACATCGTCGTTAAATATTTCGAGTTGCGGTTTTGTATCAACACGCGCATCATTAGATAATAACAGATTTTTGTTCGATTGCTGTGCGTCGGTGCCGCTCGCGTTCTCGCGGACGAAAACTTTACCGTTAAAAACGCCGCGCGAGCGGTCGTTTAAGACACCTTTATAGCTCTGGTGCGACGTGCAATTCGGCAGCGCGTGGTCGATCACCGAATGCGTGTCGGCGTGCTGCGTGCCCGACAGCATATAAAGTCCGTCAACAAACGCTTCACCGGCTTCGGCGTTAAATTTCAGGTGAATATCGTGGCGCGACAATTTCGCGCCCAGGTTGATATTCGTCGAATTATAAAAACTTCCGCGCCCGAGAGAAATCTCGGTCGTCCCGATGTGAAAGGCTTCGGTTGATTCCCTCTGCACGCGGTAATGCGTCAAGTTCGCGTTGTCTTCGACGAAAATTTGAATCGCCGCGTCGGTAAAGCTCGCGCCGCCCGATTCATAAGTTTCAATGATCGTCGCCTTGCTGCCCGCTTCGGCAACGACGATCACGTGCGGAAAATTCGCCGTATTTTCGTCAGTTTTGAAATTAAATTCAAATGGCTTTTCAACACTCGTTTCCTTCGGAATCCTGACCACAACGACATCCGCAAACGCCAGATGCAGCGCCGTAAAGCCGTTGCGCCGGAAATTGAATTCTTTTAGAAGTTCGCTCGTTTCAGTTTCATTCTTCAAATTTGAAATTTGTAATTTGTAATTTGTAATCGGCAACGCCGCCGCGTTCGTATATTTCCACTCTTCATCTTTGACGGTCGGAAAACCGTTTTCGGTGAAAAACGCAAACGCCTTTTCGCGCAAATCTTTCAACCATTCGGGCTGATCCGCCTTTTCCAAACTTGTTTGAAAATCTTGTTTATAAATTGTCTCTTTCACTGCTAAAGTCATATAAAATCTTGTATTTTTCTAAATCCAACGACGCACATTTCGGCAAAACTCTTCGTATTTTTCGCCGTGCGAATTTCTCAAAAATTCTTCTTCCAAACGGACCTGCATCTGCATCAGCACATCGGCTAAAACAACCGCTAAAAGCGTGAACGCGTTCGGAATTGTCAGAAAAAATCCGAAAAGAGCCATTCGCATTCCAAAAAAAATCGGGTTGCGCGAGATCTTAAAAAGCCCTTTTTCAACGAGTTCGGTTTTGTTTTCTTCGTCAATCCCGATGCGCCACGATTTGCCCATCTGCATTTGCGCGGTCGCCGTCCAAATCAGAGCGATCGCCATCAAACTAAGCCCGCCAATTTTCAGAACCGATTGTTCAAGCCACACAATCGGCGTCGCGTATTGATAAACATCCGGAAAAAACGCAAAAACAAGCGTCACGATCAGTAAAATCACGAGCGGAAACGGATAAAGATTTTCGATAAAATCAATCGGTTTATCGGTTTTGCCGACCACATACGGATTGATGCCCGTGCGTTTCCAGACCAAATACGACCGCCCGACAAACGCGATGCCGAAAAACGCCAGCAAATACAACGGCAAAATTATGCGCAGCGCCTCATTCATCTTATTTCGTCGCCGCTTTGACCCAATCGTAGCCTTTTTCTTCGAGTTCGAGCGCGAGCTCTTTGCCGCCTTCTTTGACGATCTTGCCGCCCGCGAGAACGTGGACAAAATCAGGTTCGATGTAATTTAAAAGCCGTTGATAATGCGTAACGAGAATGATGCCGTTTTCCGAACTGCGGAGTTTATTAACGCCTTCGGCAACGATCCGCAGCGCGTCAATGTCCAAACCGGAATCAGTTTCGTCCAAAATCGCGAGTTTCGGTTCGAGAACCGCCATCTGCAAGATCTCGTTGCGCTTTTTTTCGCCGCCCGAAAAACCTTCGTTGACCGAACGCTTGAAAAACGATTTGTCCATTTCGACGATCTTCGCTTTTTCGGTCAAATAATCGTTGAATTCGAGCGGGTCGAGTTCTTCTGTGCCGAGATGCTTCATTTTTTCGTTATAAGCAAGCCGCAAAAACTGCGAATTCGAAACGCCAGGCACTTCGACCGGATATTGAAACGCGAGAAAAACGCCTTCGCGTGCACGTTCGTCCGGTTCGAGTTCGAGCAAATTCTTGCCTTCATAGAGCACTTCGCCCTTTGTCACTTCGTATGAAGGATGACCGGCGAGGACTTTCGCCAAAGTCGATTTTCCCGAACCGTTCGGTCCCATGATCGCGTGAACTTCGCCTTTGTTAATTTGTAAGTTCAAGCCTTTCAATATTTCTTTGCCGTCAATCGCGGCGTGTAAATCTTTGATTTCCAATAACATAATTTTTATCCAATTTTTCTAAAATATTCTCTGTAAATTTCCGCAATTCAAATCGAAACCTTTAAATATTCCCGACCGAGCGTTTCAAGAAAATCGCGTGCGTCGAAAACTTCGGCGACGGAAACGACTCCGGTAATTTTTTTCGGACTTTTCATAATTCGTTCGACTGCTTCGACGACGAGCGGTGCAGTAATGTGATAAATGTCCCGTCCCGATGCCGTCGCACGTCGTTCTTCCGTTTCTTTCCAGGCAACCGCTTGCATCATAAAAATCTGCGGTGAACGTCCGCTTTCGTCAATTTGCGGCGGCGGCGTTGCAGGATTGCTCAAATCATTTAAAGACTTCAAATTCAAATAATTACGAACTTCTGTGACCGACAAATGACGGCTGATTGTAATTGTTTCAGTCAGCGGAACTTCGAGCATTTCCTGTGTTCCGAAAGGTTCGGCAAAATTCCAATTTTCAGTCAAAGGTTCGGCGAGAAATTCCAATTCTCTATTATTAAATACATAACGCTGAAACGTATTTCGTTCGCCCGTTTGCCGCGTTCCTTCGGTCGGATGCCAACTGTCGAGAGCCGTAAAAATCTCGATTTTATCCGTTTCCGTCCAATCGCCGACGGCAGTTGTCGCCAGCAAATCGGCAAGTCCGCCGTAGAAAGCAACCGCCGGCAAAATAGCGATTTCCGCTTCTTTTGCTGCATCCGAGTATTTTTCAAACGCATCCAGAACCGCCATTTGTTCGGCGGCAACGTCCAGATAATTGATGCGGTTGCGAATCGCCGCTTCGATCAAAGATTTTCCCGTATCTAAAAAAGGTCCGGCACAATTAATCAAGGCAAATGCCCCGTCAAACGCCGCATCGAGCGAGGCTTCATCATCAATCGTTGCCGGACGAATTTCGAGGTTCGGATAAATTTCACCAAGTTTTTCCAGTTTCGCTGAATCGCGTCCCGCAAGAATCGGCATAATTCTGCGTTTGACCAATTCAGCAACGACAAATTTTCCCGTGTGACCGTAAGCCCCGAAAACTATTATTTTGTCTTGTAAATTTCCTTCTTCCTTCATTTCTTACTAAACCGTCAAATTCAAACTTTTCAATATCTCTTTGCCGTCAATCGCGGCGTGTAAATCTTTGATTTCCAATAACATAATTTTTAATTAACTTTCGGATATTTTTCCGCAATGCGCGGTAAAACTGATTTTTCCTGCACAAACAACTCTACATATCCACAACTGGTGCAAATATGATAGTTTAGCATCGCTTTTTGCAAAAACTTGATATGAATTGCGAACCTCCAAGCCGTATTTTCTACAACGTGAACCTCTTTGGCTTTACATTTCGGACAAATTCCGTCTTTCATAATTTATTTCCAAACTTCAAAAATCGTTTCCTTAAAAAGCGAGTCAAGCAATTCCGTCTGCGGTTTATCATTCGTTGCAATCTGCTCGATGTAATCTTTATAAAATTCGATTTTCCTTTCTAAAAACTCATTCAAAATTTCGATTTTCGGTTCTTCCTTCAATTCTTCGCCCGCCATTTTACGTTTCAAAAGTCCGGCGATTTCCGTTTTGATTTTTTCATCTTTAACTTGCGAATCGACCAAATCCTGAAACTCCATCGGCGGAAAAGTATTTTTCTCTTTGATCCAATCGCAAGCCAGAACCGGACGCAAAACGTAAAAGTATTTCTTCGATTTCACAAAATCTTTCTGCAAAAACTCTCTGAAATTATTTTTCGCCATACTCAAATAATGATACATACACGATTTCGGATTGAAATATTCCGCGCTCATTTCGCGCAAAGTTCGCGCAGTTGAAAATTGTTCCAAATAAACGATCGGACTTCGCAGCCATTCGAGCATCGGCGGATTCGATTTGCGAAAAAGTTTTAGTGCTTTTTTCAATTCCCAACCCGCAAAATCCAGATCGTCCGGCAGCATTTCTTCCTGCGAATCTTTTTCGTCGTCAATTCTCAAATACCAATCAAGCCGATGAATGTAAATAT
>JBBQOA010000346.1:0-5327 GCA_038330465.1 Pyrinomonadales bacterium | reverse complement strand
TTTGGATTTTGGATTTTGGATTTAACCGATTTTCCATTTTCCGTTTTCCATTTTCCATTTTCCATTACTCGAACAACCGAATCGTCGGTGCGAATATGAATGCGGCGATTATGGAGCAAATAAAAATCCGCGATGTTTTTCAATCGTTCGCCGGCGTCTGCGTCGGTGTAGCAAATCGGCTCGTCGGAAATATTGCCGCTCGTCATTACGAGCGGTTTATCGCTCGTTTCCAAAAGCAAAAAATGCAGCGGCGCGTAGGGAAGCATAAAGCCGAGATTTTTGGATTTCGGCGCGATCGCTTCGGGAATTTCCGCATTCGGTTTTCTTTCAAGCAAAACGATCGGACGCTCTTTCGATAAAAGCAGAGCTTTTTCGGCTTCGGAAACAAAACAATATCTTTCGATGATTTTAATCGAATTCGCCATCAGTGCAAATGGTTTGTCTTCGCGATGTTTGCGGCTTCGCAGATTTTCGACCGCTTTTTTGTTTAGCGCGTCGCAGACGAGATGAAAACCGCCGATGCTTTTGACGGCAAGGATTTTGCCGTTTTCTAAAAGCTGTCGTGCTTGGTTGATTATGTCAGAACCATCTGCGGTCGCGGATGGTTGAAGTTTTATATTTGAAAAATTCGAAGTTAAATGAGCGAGCGTTAAACCATCCGCGACCGCAGATGGTTCTGACAGAAAAACTTGCGGTCCGCAAACGGCGCAGCACGTCGGCTCGGCGTGAAATCTTCTGTTCAAAGGATTTTCGTATTCGGCGCGGCACGCTCGGCACATTTCAAATTCGCGCATCGTCGTTTCGGCGCGGTCATACGGCACGTTTTCGATGATCGTAAAACGCGGTCCGCAGTTCGTGCAGTTGATAAACGGATAGCGAAAACGCCGATCATTCGGGTCGAACAGCTCGCTGAGACAATCGGCGCAGGTCGCGATGTCGGCGGAAATCGGCATAAAGCGCGCGCCGTTCGCGTTTGATTCGACGATGCGGAAATCTTTGAAATCGGCGGGAATTTTGAAATCGTTTGATTCTATCGATTCGATCACGGAAAGCGGCGGCGCGCTTTTCCGAAGCGCGTTGATAAATTGTTCGATCTGTGTCTTTTCACCCTCGACATCCACCAAAACGCCGTTCCCATTATTCAAAACCTGACCTTTGAGCGCAGTCTTTTCAGCCAAAGCATAGACAAACGGACGAAATCCGACACCCTGCACGATGCCTTTGATTTGTATTTGTGTGCGCTTTTTCATTGAGCATTTATCCTAAAATGATCGAGGGTTTCAAATTAACCAACTTCAAATTCTTCTTTCCAAATCTTTCTTTCTTTTTCAATCCAAGCCCAAATTTTATTTGACCAAAAGCTTGCCATTGTTAAAGTAACGCGAAAATCATTATCGGAGACAATATTCCATTGGTTCGCTTCGTTAAAATGAGAAGTATCAAAAAACAACTGATGATTTTCATCAAAAACTGCAAAATTCAGCCGATTCTTGGAGTGAAATTTCAAGTTTTCAACCGGAAAAATTTCAAGATTCGGAAAATCAACTTTTAAGCCGTTAAATTTCTCGTAAAAAAGTTTTACTTGCGCAGGAAACGAAATCTTCAATTTACTTTCAATTTCGGCAACTTCTTGGTCAGTTGCTTTTTCCGCTAAGAAATAAATTAATTCTCTTTCTTTCGATAATTTTTCAAACCTTGCGCGAAAATGTTCAAGGCGCATATTTTATCCCAAATTCAATTCTAAAAATTCCAGCCATTCATCCATTCCCGCACCGGTTTTCGAGGAAACTTCAAAGATCTGCATTCCGGGACGCACCGCTTCGATGCTCTCGTGCGCGGCATTTCGGTCGAATTCGACGGCTTCCGCCAAGTCCATTTTGGTAATTACCGCCGTGTCAGCCGTGTTGAAGATCGTCGGGTATTTGCGCGGTTTGTCTTCGCCTTCGGTGGTGCTCATGAGCACGACGCGCAGGGCTTCGCCGAGATCGTAGCTCGACGGGCAGACGAGATTGCCGACGTTTTCGATAAACAAAAAGTCGAGTTCTTCCAAACGCCAATCTTCCAGAGATTTTTCGACCATCGCGGCTTCGAGATGGCAGATCGTTCCGGTGATTATTTGTTTCGCGGGAACTTCGGCGCGCGCCAGCCGGAGCGCGTCGTTTTCGGTTTCGAGATCGCCGACGAGCGCGGCAACGCGGTAATTTTCTTTGAGCCGCGTCAGAGTTTTTTCGAGAAAAGCAGTTTTGCCCGAACCCGGACTCGAAACCAGACTGACGACAAAAACATTCGCCGCTTCAAAACGCGCGCGCAATTCCCGCGCTAAAACATCGTTGTGTTTGAGCACGTTTTGCCGGATTTCGACTAAACGGGTTTGCGTCATATCTTTTTTGCCGCGGATTAACGCGGATGAACGCGAATTGAATTAAGTATAAAAATCCGCGAAATTCGCGTTCATCCGCGGCTAAATTGCTTTTATACAATTTCCAATGCCGTTACTTCCAATTCTCTGCCTTGCAAAATATTGGCTGCCGGCGCGTGGCAAACCGGACAGAAAAAATTATTGATCGAACTCAAAGTTTTGTTCTCGCGGCAGTTTTCGCAAAAAACGACGACCGGAATTTCCTCGATCTCAAGCCGCGAACCTGCGAGCGGCGTTTCCTGACAGGCGATCTCCCACGAAAAAAGCAGCGCGTCTTTGACGACGCCCGAAAGTCCGCCGAGCTTTAGATAAAGCGCTTCGACCCGCGTGCCGTTGTTCTTTTCGAGTTCCACGGTCGCCATTTCAATCATACTCATCGCGATCGAAAGTTCGTGCATAATTACTCTTTGCGACCGAGCAAATCAAACTCGAATTTCAATTCGTCCTTGAGTTTGAGCGCCCCCGCCGCTATCGACACGAGTTTAATCCCGTATTCGGTTTGGCGCAACGTAAAATCGCCTTTCGCGCGAAGTTCGTCGCCGTCCAAAGTCAATTGCCCCATAATCCACAAACTGCGCGTTTCGCCATGCAAAGTCAGATCGCCGATGATCTTTGCCTTCCAGCGTCCCGGAATGATCCGCGTCACGGTGACGCTTGTGCTTTGAAACGTAATTTCGGGAAAGCGGGAAGTTTCCAGCACCTTATCGTGCATTGTTTCCTCGATCTCCGCCTTATCTTTCGGCTTGATGTCGTCAAGCACCGCCAGCGATTGGGCTTTGACGACAAACTGCAAAGAATCATCTGCAAAGGTTTCGGGCGAAAAGCCGACTTCGCCCGAAAAGTCACGAATACCGATGATCGGATTATGTCCGAAACCCGCCAAAAATCCGGCGGCAAAGGCTTGGGCGGTAAATTTACTGTTTGCCGGATCAAGCTGATACCTGACTGCTGAATTTGAAATGTCGTTCATTTTTTACATTGACCTAAGTTTCATATAACGCTCAATATCTGTTCCGACCTCGGAAAAATCAACGCCGAGTTTTCCCTGCAGCTGCGGTAAAACCGCTGATAATCCGGTTGTGACGGTATTTCGCACAGTTTTATTGGTCATTACCAAACCCGCACCGAGAACCATTAAAGCCAAACCGCCCATCAAATATAATGTATCTTTGTTGTCCGCTGAACCATTTGTATTTTCGAGTTCCATATCTATCTCCTTAGTTTCCAATAATTAAAGCTTTTATCTCAGAATTTTTCACATTCTGGTAATCCTGATATATCGCTTGATGTCCGATAAACTGGTAATTACCAAAACCGCACCGACGACAACTGCCGCGCCGCCGATAATTTTCAATAAACTACCATTGCCGGTTGTCGAATTTTGCTTTCTTTCTTTCAATGATTTTTGCTTGTTCATAACCCTTACTCCTTGTTCATTTAAATCAAAATTTATGCGCTAGACCGCGGATTGAAAAAATTTTTCGTCCAAAATTCTGTCGATCAGCGATTCGATCAATTTAACTGCTTCGGGAACTGCCGATTGAACCGTTTCGCTGAGTCCCATTTGACCTTCTTCACCGCCGAGCGTTTCCGGTTCGCAGCCGACGACCAGCAGCCGTTTGAATTTTGCGCCCATCGAATGTGCCATCGTTAAGACGAGCATCGGATTCATTCCGTGCGAATCGATGACCGCATTTTGCTGCGCCTGTTTTTCAAATTCTCCTAAATCCGGTTCGATCACGTAAAGCGTGCCCGGCTTTTCGCCTCGTTCGGTCGCATCAACAAAGATCGTTATTTCATAACCGTCCAAAAGGGCGAAAGTTAGATCGAAACTGCGAATTCCATAATCAACCGCGATAACCTCTTCACGCAATTTGCGCTGCGCCAAAACCTTTGCGACCTCGACGCCGAACCCGTCGTCGCCGTGAAAAATATTGCCGATACAGGCGATCAGGATACGCGGTTTAGTCATCGGTTTCTTCAAATTCGCCCGGCAAAAACGGCTCGACTTCCTCTAATGCAAAAAAGAAGCGGTGTCCGGGCTGGCGCAGAAAACCCATATCTTTGCCCGGATCGTCATCGACGACGACCGCCAGATGAACATTGTTTTCGTAATCTTGTTCGATCGCTTCGATCGCCGCCGTTTTTCCGGCGAGCGCGAGATCGAAAATGTCGCCGCCGCGGCGCGGTTTAAGACGCACACGGTCGCCGATCTTGAGCGGCACGCCGTTCACCTCGACAAATTCGAGCGGGTTTTTATCTTCCAGTAATTGCCAATCTAACTCATTCATTATTAATTATTTGCAGCATCCGTTTTGTTTTCGAGCGGATCATTTTTGTTTTCGAGCGGATCATTGAAGAGCTCTTCATTGCCGAGCGAGCGCGGTCGGCGCAAAACTCCGTGCATTCTCATAAGCTGCTCTGCCGACAGATTTTCCGTCCGTTCGAGCATCTTTCTGGCGCGTTCGTCAACGCCGCGCATTTCGTTTTTTTCTTCGTCGGTCATCGTCATAATCCGGAGCGTTAAGATCTCGTCAATTTCGGCGCCGTCAAACAGATCGCCCACGCTTTCGGGCGCAATTTCCGGATAATCGTAAAGAATTATCGGCGACGACAAAAAGCTGTTCCGTGCGCCGTTTTCGCCGACGAGGATCGGATAGGTCGCAATATTTTTGCAATCCGCGACCGCTTCGCCGAATTCGTCGGGCGGTTCGAGCAGTGAAATAAATTCGCCGCCGCGTACAAAAAACACGGTGTGCGCCGAAACTAATGAATGCGCGAGCGCTTCGTCGCGGTCTTTTTCTGTTGCATTTTCAAACGGCGTCGTGTTTGAAACGCGGACAGTGATCTTAAATAATTTACGGGTTACCGGTTGCGATCCGAGGTTTTGTTCCGTGATCTGCAAATC
>JBBQOA010000345.1:0-5329 GCA_038330465.1 Pyrinomonadales bacterium | reverse complement strand
TAGCCCAATCTTCAAAATGCTGAAAGCCGTTCGACGACTGTTCAAGCCGCCAGACGACCGACGGAATATGGCGACCGAGCTTTTCTTCGATCTCCGCGAATTTCCCGGTCATATCGGGCGAGAGAAAAGCGAGCTTGGCTTCGGAGTTTTCGAGAAAATTGGTGATCGTTTCGATCTCGCCGTGCGGATCGATCGGCACGCAGACCGCGCCGTGATAAAGCGTTGCGAGATACGAGATCGCCCAACACGGATGATTTTCGCCGATCAGCGCGACGCGGTCGCCGAACGCGATCTTTTCTTCCTTGAGGCGATAGGCGACGGCGCGAATTTGTTTTAATAATTCGGCGTAATTGTAAACTTCCGATTCATCGCCGACGATCCGCATCGCAGTGCGTTCGCCGTGTGTTTCGCAGGAACTAACTAATCGCTGGCAAAATGAAATATTCATAATTTGTTTTTAACGCCGAGCCGCCAAGCGGCAATGTCGCCGAGAAATTAAATAAAAATAAAGAAGGACTTCGCGTCTCGGCGCCTTTACGCCTTTGCGTTAAATCAATTCTTCGGCACTCTGATCTTCAAAGCATTCGGCACGATCTCGAAGACAGCGGGAAGTTTTCCGGGCAATTCGCCGTCAATTTCAATGTGAATTTCTTCATTGTTGATGGGTGAAACCGCGATCTTTCGGGCGAGCGTCGATTTGACCTCTTTCAGTTCAAGATGCGAACCGCCATAAAGTTTATAGCCGTTCAGCAGAATTTTTGCCGTCCGGATGTCGCCGATGTTGACGACGTCGAAAAAACCGTCGTTCAGAACGGCGTCGGGCGCGATCTTCATTCCGCCGCCGAAAAAGCGCGAATTGCAAACGCAGAAATTGATCGTGTTCAAGTTCGCCTCGTCCTGTTCATCAAATTTAACCCGAACCGTGTCGAAATCCAAACCGAGAACTTCCTGCAAGGCTGAAAGCGCAAAGTTCGTTTTGCCGCGCAAAATGTCGTGCCGCAGCCAATCCAGCTTTTTTGAAGTTTTGACGCGCTCGATGATCGCCGCCGACAAACCGAACGACGAAACATTTAGAAAATAGCGCGAAACCTGTTCGTTGTCGTGGCTCATAAATGTCACGCGCCCGACATCGATCTGTTTCGTAATGCCGTTTCGCAAGACGGCACCGGCTTCGCGGGTGTCGTTCGGAATGCCGATCGTCCGCCGGAAATCGCCGCCCGTGCCCGACGGTAAAATGCCGAATTCGATGTCCGCGCCCGATTGCAAAATGCCGTTCGCCACTTCATTGATCGTCCCGTCGCCGCCGCACGCGATGATAAATTTCCGTCCCTGCGCTGCGCCGCGCAAGGCGAGCGCGATGCCGTCGCCGTGTTTTTTGGTAAAGGCAACCTGAAACGCGCCGAAATGCGCGCGGAAATCCGAGGCTCGCGCCGCCCAACGGTTTTGCGTCGCGCCGCCCGCCGATTTCGGATTGACGATGACCAGCGGCAATGTCGCATTGACGTTTTCGGTTGATTTTTTCATTATGTATTCTTGCCAAGTATTAAGTGCAGTATAATTTGTTTAACTTTTTTCCAACATTTAGTCAATCAAAAAAGCCGAACCAAAAAATAAAGCGTGAGAAGCAAATGGACGAAAAACAAAAGGCTTGTTAGAATTTACTACGGCTTAATAACTTGTTCTTTAAGGAAAAAAACTTGCGAGTTGCGGTTCTTTCTGCGGAAGCAGTTCCATATTCAAAAACAGGCGGTTTGGGTGATGTCGCGGGGGCGTTGCCGAAGGCTTTGCGCGCCGTCGGCGAGGACGCTTTCCTGATTACGCCCTGTTATCTGCAAACCAAAGGCGAATATTTATCGCACACGGCGATCGACGATCTGATGGTTGATTGGCGCGGCGGTAAATATCCGGCGAAAGCCTTTTACTCGGAAGCCAACGGTTCGCCGACCTTTCTGATCGACGCGCCGTCGTATTTTCACCGCGATTCGATCTACGGCTACACGGAAGATTACGAGCGGTTCGCTTTTTTCAATCACGCCGCGCTTGCCTTGATCAAACGACTCGGCGCCGCGCCCGACATTGTTCATCTGAACGATTGGCACTGCGGATTTGCGGCGGTCGAGATCGCTCACCTGCGCTTTTGGGATTCGTATTGGCGCAATACGCGAACTGTTTTTTCGGTTCACAATATGGCGTATCAAGGCGCTTTTGATGCGAGCGAATTGTGGAAATTCGGTTTTAATTCGGACTTTGAACGCAACGCTTTCGCCTTTAACGGCTACGCTTCGGCGATGAAAGCGGGACTCGCCGTGGCGGATATGCTTTCGACCGTTTCGCGCCGCTACGGCTACGAAATTCAGCAGCCCGAAAACGGTTATGGTCTCGATTGGCTCTTGCGGCAACGCGCGAATCGTTTATACGGCATCGTCAACGGCGTCGATTTCGATGTCTGGAATCCGGAAACGGACACGGCTTTGAATGCGCATTTCAACGCGCGGCACACGGAAGGCAAAGCGCTCTGCAAAAAAGATCTGCTCGAACAATTTTTCTTGCCCGTCGATCTCGAGCGACCGATCTTTGCGAATATTACACGGCTCACCGGACAAAAAGGCATCGATCTGATGATGCAGGTCGCGGGCGACATTTTGGCGACGGGCGCGTATATCATCTCGCTCGGTTCGGGCGAAAAGCGTTATGAAGATTTCTGGCAGAGATTGCGCGACGCGGCGCCGTCGCAGGTCGGCATCTATCGCGGCTACAACGAAGACCTCGCGCACAAGATCGAAGCCGGCGCGGATCTGTTTATGATGCCCTCGAAATTCGAGCCGTGCGGATTGAATCAAATGTACAGTTTGCGCTACGGAACCGTTCCGGTCGTCCGCGCCGTCGGCGGTCTTGACGACACGGTCAAGAATTTCGACGCCGTCACGGGCAAAGGCAACGGCTTTAAGTTCGGCACGTATCAAGCCGAAAGTTTTCTTGAAAAGATCTACGAAGCATTATTCGCCTATTACGACAAAGAGGCGTGGCGCCGTCTGCAATGGAACGGTATGACGATCGACAATTCCTGGGAAAACGCGGCGCGCAAATACGTTGCCCTTTACAAGTTAGTTCATAGTGCTTAGTGCTTAGTTTTTAGGGTTGTGAGATGTTACCTGAACAATTTATGGAGTTTATCGATGAACGAACAAATAAAAAAACAAACAAACAAACAAGTCGTTCGTCTGAACCAAGCCCTAAAAACTAATAACCAAACACCAAGTCCCAAGAACTATGAACTAAGCACTAAGCACTAAGCACTAAGCACTATAAAAAATTATGATAATTGTGATAATCGGCGCTCAGTGGGGCGATGAAGGGAAGGGAAAGGTTGTTGATCTACTGGCGGACAGATTCGATATTGTCGCGCGGTATCAGGGCGGGCATAATGCCGGACACTCGGTTTATGTCGGTGATAAAGCGTTTGTTCTAAGGCTTTTGCCGTCGGGCATCATTCACGAAGACAAGACTTGCGTGCTTGGCAACGGAATGGTCATCGACCCGAAAGCGTTTTTCGAGGAAGTCGATCAGATGGAGGCGCAGGGAATTCCGGTGACGCCCGACCGTTTGAAAGTTTCGAGTCGCGCGCATCTGATCATGCCGTATCACCGCGCGCTTGATCACACTTCGGAAGAACGGCTCGGCAATGAAAAGATCGGCACGACCTTGCGCGGCATCGGTCCCGCGTATGAAGACAAAGCCGGTCGGCGCGGCATCCGGGTTTCGGACGCACTCGTGCCTGATCTCTTAAAACTGCGGATCGAACGCAATCTGGAAGAAGCGAATCGGCTGATCGTGCTCTACGGACGCGAACCGCTTCGCGCCGACGAAATTCTCGCGGAAATCTCGCCGCTTGTTGAAAGATTGCGCCCGTTTGTCGCGGAAACTTCGCATTTCTTTGCCGAAGCGAAGAAAATAAACAAAAAGATCCTGCTCGAAGGCGCGCAGGCAACGCTGCTCGACGTTGACCACGGAACTTATCCTTATGTCACTTCGTCGAACCCGACGGCGGGCGGTGCGGCGGTCGGCACGGGAATTCCGCCGCATCATATTTCGGGCGTGCTCGGTATCGTTCGCACCTACGCGACACGCGTCGGCGAAGGACCTTTTCCGACCGAAATGCTCGACGCCGAAGAAGAAATGGCGCATCTGATCCGCCAGCGCGGCAACGAATACGGTTCGGTCACCAAACGCCCGCGCCGCTGCGGCTGGTTCGATGCCGTCGCGACGCGCTATGCCGCCGAGCTCAACGGTTTCGATTCGCTCGCGCTGACAAAGCTCGACGTGCTCGACGCGCTCGAAGCGATCAAGGTCTGCGTCGGCTACGAGATCGACGGCAAACGGATCGATACATTTCCGGCGGTTTCATACGATCTCGACAAGATCAAACCGATCTACGAAACGCTGCCTGGTTGGCAGAGCGAAACTTTGGGGACGACAAAACTCGAAGATCTGCCCGTCAAGGCGCGTGAATATGTCGAATTCTTGTCGCGCTCGATCGGTGTCGAGATCGGTCTCATCTCGACCGGTCCGGAACGCGACCAAACGATCATTTTAGAGGATTCGGTGATGGAAAGTTGGTTCAAAAGCTGAGTGGTGTGAGAAATATTTCACACACCACTTGCCAATTCCGGCTTCAATATGTAAAATCATTGTTTCGGTTTGAAGTTGGAAAAAACATCCAACTTTGAAAGTGTGGTCTGATAGCTCAGTCGGTAGAGCAAATGGCTTTTAACCATTGGGTCGAAGGTTCGAGTCCTTCTCAGATCACCATTATTTTAAATAGTTTAAGGTTGCTATCAAGCAACCTTTTTCTAATGGTTTCATTATTTATTTCCTTATAGGTTGTGTTTCCTTAAGACTTTACTCCTTTTGTTCAATTAGTCTTTCGAGTTTTGCCGGAACTTAAGCCAAAAGTATTTTTGGTCGCCTTTGGTAAATGACAGAAATGAATCTATTTGCCAAATAATCGCCGAACGTTCCTTTTTGTCGGCTTGTTCATATCGTGCGATCATTTGCGCCTGTTGGTTGTTGAGAAACACTTGCTTCGCGTCTTATAGTGAAGGCTAAAGGATGATAAACTGCTTTGCTTATGAAAACAACCTCTCGAATTAGTAGCATATGGTATGATGTGGACAAATTAGCTGATTATTATTCGTGTCAATAGGGACCCGATACTATTGCCCTATTCATTTTGGATAAATTCTTTTCAATAAAAACGCTGTAAATTTGGCTGTTCATCTTTAGTTTTTATTGATGATTTTGAATAGGGCAACAGTATCCGACCCTTTTC
>JBBQOA010000344.1:0-5344 GCA_038330465.1 Pyrinomonadales bacterium | reverse complement strand
GCGAAGAAAAAGGGTTTGAATCTGCGCGGCGGCAGCGGCGTTCGCGCGCAAGTGATAAATTTTATTTTAGATAACGAATGAAAGCCCAACGAACAATTGAAAGATCTGCGCTCCGACATTCGCAAAGGCGGGTGCCCGAATGGATCTTGCCGCTCGCCAAAGTTTTGATCTTTTTTGCGGACGGCGGGCTGGTTTTTGTTTGTTTCTTTCTCGCCTTTGCTTTGCGCGAAGGCAAACCGATCTTTTCGGAAACGGCGTTGGCGTGGTCGAAAGATTTTGTGCCATACGCCGGAATTTTGTTTTTTGCCGTCCCGATCCGGCTCGCGATGCTGCTTTACGAAAGAGCTTACCGTTTGCAGGGCGCGTTTTCATATACGCAGGAAGCGTTTAAGATTTTCAAAGCCGTCGCCGTCGGTTCGCTCTTGATCGTCGCGGTCGCATTTCTTTTTCGCGGCGGTTATGCGTTTCGCAATTTTTCGTATTCGCGGGCGGTTTTTCTGGTTGATTTCGCGCTTGCACTCGTCATTTTCAACGCTTTTCATTTGGGGCTTCGTTACGCGCAAAAACTCGTTCGGCGGCGCGGCATTAATCTGATTCCAACGCTCATTGTCGGGCAAAACGCGGAAGCCGAACAGACGATCAAAGAACTCAACGATTTTCCCGATCTCGGCTATGAAGTCGTCGGCAAGGTTGAAACGCTCGACGATCTGCCCGATCTGATCCGTGAATTCGCGATTCAGGAAGTGATCATCACGGACGACAAAATTTCGAGCGAAAAATTGTTTGAAGCGATGATGCGGATCGACCGCAAAAAGCGCGTCGAATTTCGCTTTGCGCCGAGTCTGTTAAATCTGATGCCGCAGAAAACCGAGGTCGAACAGATCGGCGTTCTGCCGGTCGTGACGCTTTTTCAGGAACCTTTGACGAAAGCGGAAAGATTTCTCAAACGCGCGTCCGACCTCGTTATTTCAGCCGCGGCTTTGCTAATTTTATCGCCGCTCTGGCTTGTTATTTCGCTGCTCATCAAATTCGATTCACGCGGCGCAACTCTTTTCAAACAAGAGCGCGTCGGGATGGACGGACGCATTTTCCTCTGCTACAAATTCCGCACGATGCAGACCGGCGCCGACGAAAACGTGCACCGCGAAGCCTATCGTAAAAATATCGAAGGCGCCCGCGAAGCAAACGCCGGCGACACGGACAAACCCGTCTTCGGCAAGGTCAAAAACGATTCGCGGATTACGAAGATCGGAAAATTTTTGCGGCGCACGAGTCTCGACGAGCTTCCGCAATTTCTGAATGTTCTGCGCGGCGAAATGAGTATTGTCGGGGCGCGTCCGCCGATTCCTTATGAGGTCGCGGAATACGATCTGAAACATCGGCGGCGGCTCGATATGAAACCCGGGATCACCGGTCTCTGGCAGGTTTCGGGCAGAAATCGTCTGACGTTTGAAGAAATGGTGCGAATCGATATTTTTTATATCGAAAACTGGTCGTTATGGCTCGATCTGAAAATAATTTTGCTGACTCTTCCGGCAGTTTTGCGCGGCGACGGGGCGCGCTAAACTGCCCAAAAGTAAAATTGACGTGAAAAACAAAAACGCGATGAATATTTTGAAGCACAACAGCGCGGCGTGGGACAAACTCGCTGAAAATAATATCGAATGGAGCGTTCCGGTCAGCACCGAAAAGATCGAGTGCGCCCGCGCAGGGATTTGGGAAGTTATTCTCACGCCGCTCAAAAGCGTTCCGCGTGAATGGTTCGGCGAGCTTCAGGGAAAAGACGTTTTATGCCTGGCTTCGGGCGGCGGGCAGCAAGCGCCGATTCTGGCGGCGGCTGGCGCGCGCGTGACGTCGTTCGATGCTTCGGCGAAACAACTTGGAAAGGATGAATTTGTCGCCGCGCGGGAAAATCTTGAGATCCGTCTGGAAAAAGGCGACGCGGCGGATCTTTCGCGGTTTGCCGATGAATCATTTGATTTGATCTTCCATCCCTGCTCGAATTGTTTTATGGCGGAATTAAAACCCGTCTGGCGCGAATCTTTTCGGGTTTTGCGGCGAGGCGGCAGGCTTCTCGCGGGTTTCAATAATCCGATCGTTTATATTTTCGATCGTTTTGCCGAAGAAAAGATGGGCGTTTTGCTTCCCAAATACCGTTTGCCGTATGCGGATTCGCAATCTTTAAGCGATGCCGAACAACAAGAGTTGCGCGAGAAAAACGAACCGTTTGAATTCAGTCATACTTTGGACGAACAAATCGGCGGACAGATCAAAGCCGGCTTTCTGATCGCCGGTTTTTACGAAGATGGCTGGACGGACGAAGCGCGGCTCTTAAATAAATACGCGCCGACATTTATCGCGACCCGAGCACTCAAACCGTAATGCCGAATATTACCGAAACACTCAAAACCGCGACCGCGATCCTCGCGGCAAACGAAATTGCCGAACCGCGCCGCGAAGCCAATTCGCTGCTTGCTTTTGCCTTGCAGAAGGACAAAACTTTTCTGATCGCGCACAATGATTACGAACTTTCCAAAAATGAAGTGATAAACTTTCGATCGGTTTTGGAGCGCCGCGCCGCGCGTGAACCTTTTCAATACATTACGGGCAAACAGGAATTTTACGGCTTGGATTTTATCGTCACGCCCGACGTTTTGATTCCGCGACCGGAAACCGAATTGATCGTCGAAAATGCGCTGGAAATTTTGCGGGCGCGGGAAAATTCGCGGGTTTGCGAGATCGGCGTCGGTTCGGGCTGCATCGCGGTTTCGATCCTGCACGAAATTCGGACGGCTTCGGCAATTGGTTTGGATATTTCGGAAAAGGCTTTAAAAATTGCCGGAATAAATGCGGAAAAACATGATGTTTCGTCAAGATTAGAGCTCAAAACGTCCGATGTTTTCGCCGCCTTGAATGATGAAAAATTTGATCTGATCGTTTCCAATCCGCCATATATTCCGCTCCGCGAGATTGCCGGTCTGCAACGTGAAGTGGGCGGATTTGAACCTTTGAACGCTTTGACCGACGGACAAAACGGACTTTCGATCATTGAGAAAATTATTGCCGACGCGCCGTTTTTTTTACGACCGTGCGGTTTTTTGCTGATCGAGATCGGTTTCGGTCAAGCCGCGGCGGTCGAAAAAATGTTTGACGAAAAACTTTGGCGGCGCGAGATTTTACCCGATTTGCAAAATATTCCGCGAATGGTCAAGGCTCAAAAAGTCGGAAATTAAGAAATTATTCCAGAACTTTTGTCTTTTTACCCGCGCCTTTTACTTTTTTCTTCACTTGTGGCGCGAATTTTGCTATATTTCAAACTATCGAATCAATTGATTTATTTTGATACACTTTAAAATTATTTATTGGAGGTAATTATGAAACACGAACAAGAATACGAAGAAACCAGTGCGACGACGAAATTAACATATTTGCTGATTGGCGGCGGAATCGGTGCGATTCTCGCATTGCTTTTTGCGCCGAAATCGGGCGAAGAATTACGCGGCGACATCGCTGACGTCACCCGCAAAGGAATAGAAAAAAGCAAGGAAACGGCGACGCAATTGCAGGAAAAAGCCGGCGAATATTACGAAGTAACCCGCGAAAAAGCCGCTGAATATTATCAAACAGCGCAGGAAAAAGCCGCTGAATTGAAAGATAAAGCCGGTGAACTGACGGAAAAAGCAAAGGGCGCGGTCGCGCAATCGGCAAATCCTTTTAGCGCTGCGATCGAAGCCGGAAAGGACGCCTACACAGAAGAAAAACGCAAGACCGAAGCAAAAGCGATCACCGAAGGTCGTCCGAGCTATCCGGTTGAAAAGAAAGAAGGTTAAAACAGTTTATGGATGCAAGTAAACCTGAA
The DNA here is from genome assembly GCA_038330465.1 of Pyrinomonadales bacterium. Lineage (GTDB taxonomy): Bacteria > Acidobacteriota > Blastocatellia > Pyrinomonadales > Pyrinomonadaceae > JAFDVJ01. Next base: position 1,485 of record JBBQOA010000344.1, on the reverse strand, counting down.
TTTTGGATGATGATCGCGTCAATCGTCATTGCGGTGTGTTTTATCGCGATGGCGATTGCGATGATCGCAATTGCCGTGATAATTAAAAGGGTCATCGGCACGGTCAATCGTGTCGAGCAAAAAGTCGAACCGATACTTGGCAAGATCGAGCCTTTAATGATTCAGGTCAACGCGATCGGCGAACAAGGAAAGTTGATTTCGACGCAGTTTAATGAAATCTCGGAAAATCTTTCGACGGCAACCAAATATTTTGCCGAATCAGCCGGACTTGTCCGCGAAGAAGTATCTGAACTGAAACTTCTTGTCGGGCAAACCGCGTTGGTCGCGAAAAACAAGGTCGAGCTTGTCAGCAATACGATCGACCGGACAAACAGTCAGGTTGTTTCAACGACCGAATTTATTCAAACCAAGGTTGTCGAACCGGCGCGCGAGATCGCCGCAATTATGGCTGGCGTGCGCAAAGGCTTGGAAGTTTTGTTTGCGCCCGCGCCGAAACAGATCGACCGCGTTTATGTTGACGACGAATTATTTATCGGCTAGATTTTTTAGATCGATTTTTAAAAACCTAAAAAAGACGTGAAGAAATTCGCGTCTTTTTTGAATTTTTAGATTAAAGAGAAAGGAAGATTAATTATCTTTCTTTTCGGTTTGCGGAGTTTGTGGGTTCTGCTCGCGCATTTGTTTGCGTTGTTCCCATCTTTGCTTCATTTCCTGTTTCTTTTGTTCCAGTTGCTGAAACTGTCCGGGCGTCAGAACTGCGATGATTTGCTGATGAACCAATTGACCTTTTTCAAAACCTTGTTTCTTCAGGGTTTCAAGTCTGGCTTGCTGTTCGGCAGTGATCGTTCCGTCGCGTTTGGCTTGATGGATCGCACGCATTTCTTCCATCGTCGCTTTGTCGGGTCGATTTGCCTGCATGATCGTGCGAATCTGTTCTTTCTGTAAGTCGGTCAGATTCAAATCACGAAAACCGCGCATCATTCCGCCGCGCCGCATTCCGCCGCGTTTGCCGTCGCGAAAACCTTTGCCCATTCCGTCACCCTTGCCGCCGCGAAATTCGCGTTTTTCCCGTTTTTGATTTGTGTTCGTGTCGGTTTTCGTGGTGTCCTGAGCCGATGCAAATGTTGAAAATGCAACCAATGCAAAGGCGAGTGTGATTACCGAAAAGAATTTATTTTTTAATGACATTTTTTTACCTCGTTTTAGTTTATTTAGAATTTAGCTTTCGCCGTTACATCTTTTGACGTTTATGATATTGCTTTAGTCGAATGTTTTTCGAGCATTTAAGTAAAGAATTGTAAAGCAGCGCGAAAGATTGCCGCGATTCTGAACATTACTTCGACTCTTTTTGTGAAATTTTATGATTGTTCGTGGTTTTATTTGGTTAATTTGCAACTTGGCATTTAACTTTTGCTTGTGATAACTGTAAAATGCGAAGGTTAGATAGGAAATCAGACGGACAAAATAAATGAGATTTTTATCGGA
>JBBQOA010000343.1:0-5356 GCA_038330465.1 Pyrinomonadales bacterium | reverse complement strand
GGATTATTTAAACCGACTTTTAAATTAACATAGCGGTTGACGGGAAAATCAGCTTCCGAATAATACTGGACGAGATATTGCGCCCGCAGTTCGTTGGCGAGCTGGCGAAAGATCAGCGTCAAAGTCTCCTGATTTTTCTTGATGTTATATGAATTTTGCAGATTATCTTTTAAAGTCGTCGCCTGAAACTTCGGCAAAAATGCCGTGCCGCCCGTTTGAACGGCAAATTTATCAAGATTCGATTGACCAAATTGGCTCATCTTGTTCAGCTGAAACGAACCGCCCGCCGGATTTATCGAATAGAACACGGTATCGGCGTTCTGCAAAGATTTCAACACGCGGTTTTGTTCACGCAGACTGGCTTCGTCGCGGCTGCTGACGGTCAATTGATACAAACTTTTTGTATCGATCGTGTCGATCTTTTTGCCGAGCTTTCGATAGCCGTCGTTGATTGCATTTCTGATGACTTCGCTATTTGTATCTTCGCCGTCCGAGATAACCACGATAACTTTGCGCGTGCCTGCCGGAGAATTTTTCTCAAGATAATCGGCGGCAATTCTGACCGAATCATAAAACGCCGTAAATTGTTTGGTCGGCTGAATTGTTTTGATCGAAATTGCCGATTTTTCGCTGCCGTCACGCGGTTGAATCAAAATCGCGCGTTCGCCGATCGTAAAGATCGTCGCGCGATCCTCGGGGCGCATTACTTCCTGCAAAAATTTCGCGGCGGTTTCCTGTTCAAATTGAAACATCGAATCGGTGCTTGCCGAAACATCAAAAAGAATCGCAATTTCGAGCGGAACTTTATCGGCGTCGGAAACTTTTTCGATTTGCTGCGGGCGATTTTCTTCGGTGATCGAGAAATCTTTGGCAGTCAAACCCAAAACCGGCTGTCCGGCTGGATTGGTGATGGAAACCGGCACGACCACCAGCCGCGAAGAAACTTTGATCGGTTCGTTATCATCCTCAATTTTAGGCGTCGGCGTCGGCGTTTGCGCAAAAACTGAAAAGGCAAAACTTGTGATTATTGCAAAAGTATAAAAAAATTGCGTTGGTTTTAGATATTTCATATTTCAAAAATATTAGTTGCTGAATTACCGAGCTTCAGTTTGCCTCTCTTTTCAAAATTTGCAATCGGGAGCAAAAATTTAAGGGCAAAAGGTGAAATGATCTGAATCGTTTCACCTTTTTTTGCCCTCGTTTGTTCAAAAATAATTATTCTTGGTCGGTCGTCGGATTCGAACGAATCTCGACGTTTTGATTGAGACCGCGGCTGACAAGAAGTTTGACCTCGACGCGGCGGTTTTGTTCGCGACCTTCTTTGGTTGTGTTATCGGCAACCGCTTTCATCGCGCCATAACCATACGATGTTCCGATTCGGCGAAGCGGAATATCATAAGTTTGAACCAAATAATCGATCACGGCTTGCGCGCGTTTTTCGCTCAAAACTTTATTTTTTTGCGAGTTGCCTTCCGCCGAAGCAAATCCGGTAATTTCAATCGTGTAGCCTTTCAGCTGCATTGCCGCCTGCGCAACCTGATCAAGCTGCGTTTTGGCATCGGGTAAAAGAACGGCGCTGTTGACCTTGAAATTAACGGTCGTTGCCGATTGAACAACATAATCATCGATCGATGTGATTCGCTGATTGGTTGCATTGACGCCTTTGATCGCGGCATCGGCTGTTTCCTGCGCGGCTTTTGCGCCACCGCGGGCAGCATTTGAAATCGCGAGCAATTCATCAATTTGTCCTGACAGACGTTGCTGATTTTCTTCCGTTTGCGAGACGCGATTTTCAGTCGGCGTAATGCGGCTGTCAATCGATTGAGCAACACGGAAATCGTCTTTGCCGAAACGAATTTTATCCGCCGCCAGCATTCCGGCGCTGTCGCCGCGACCTTCAACTTCTAAATTCAATCCGCGAACGATCTGGCTCGAAGCGATCTTGTCACCGCCACCGAAAATTCCGCCTTTGGTTTTAATGCTTGTGTTCGGCGCGATGGCAACCTTCGTGTCAACGCTCGTACCGTCACGAACGATAAAACTCGTGTCATCTTTCGCCACAACCACCCCTTTAATTTTATATTTCTGTCCGCTCGTTAATGTGCGAACTTGCGCATCTTGGGCGAAAATACCGATTGCACCAATTAAAACTGCTAACATCAAAGCAGAAATTTTTTTTAACATAACTTTACTCCTCATACTTACTATTTTGGATTCAAATTTTAAAATTACGGGATTGTAAAACAGATTCTAAGACGTTTTGAAAGTGGCTTTAGTTGTCGGAAAATTTTATTTTTTTGACTGAATAAAACTTTATTTTCAACACCGTTTTAAATCTTCGCACAATTCCCGCTTAATTTTCAATATAAATCTCTAACAACAATTATCGTGCCAAAATCGAAAAAGTTTCCTTATTTTCTATAAATACAATATTTAGAGAGTTTTACGAAGCATTGAAGAATTAACAAATTACGGTTTAAGTGCTCTGTTTGCGGACAGTTCGCAAAAAATCGAGCTATCCGCAACTGATTCAGTAATTTGGTTTCAGAGGCTGAATTGGGTTGTTTCGAGATATTCCTTCATAAACGAAAGGAATTTTTCGCCATCCGCGCCGTCCACGATCCGGTGATCGTAGGTCAACGCAAAATAGGCCATTTGCCGGATCGCGATATAATCGTCACCGTCCGGCGAGGTCAAAACCTTCGCCCGTTTTTCGATTGTGCCGACACAGAGGATCGCGACCTGCGGCTGATTGATGATCGGCGTTCCGAAAAGTCCGCCGAAAACGCCCGGATTCGTGATCGTAAAAGTTCCGCCCTGCACTTCGTCGGGCATTAATTTTTTCGTCCGCGCACGATCCGCCAGATCGTTTGCCGCGAGCGCCAAACCGGACAGCGAAAGCGTATCGGCGCGTTTGATGACCGGCACGATCAAGCCCCAATCGAGCGCGACCGCCATTCCGAGATTGATGTCGCCTTTGTAAATGACATTACCGCCGGAAATCTGCGAATTGACGACCGGAAATTTTCGCAAAGCCTGCGTCACGGCTTGGAAAATAAACGGCATAAACGTCAGTTTCGTGCCGAACCGCGATTGGAATTCGGCTTTGTTTTGATCACGAAAACGCGCGACGTTCGTCATATCAAATTCGTACACGCTCGTCACATGCGCCGAAGTTTGTTTTGAGAAAATCATATGTTCCGCGATTTTCTTACGCATCACGGACATCGGTTCGACCCGGTCATTGGCAGATTGCGGTTGGCGGTTGGCGGTTGGCGGATTTTCAACCGGCGCTTTAAAAGTTTGCGGCGCGATTGTCGGCGGCGCAGTGGTTTTACCGACGAGCAAATCCTGCGGGCGCAGCGCCGCGCCGGTTTCGATAAAACTCAAAATGTCTTTTTTCGTCACGCGACCGCTCACGCCGCTGCCCGAAATACGTGAAATATCGACGCCGTGTTCTTTCGCGATATTGCGGACGAGCGGCGAGGATCTTGTCCGGCGCAATTCTTCGAGCGATAATTCGCCGTTGGTCGCGCCGTTTGATTTCTGCGCGTCGGCGATCGCATTCGGACGATCGTAATCGTAACTTCTGCCCTCGGTTTCCTCGATCTCGCGTTTTTCGACCGCCGGCATCGAAACGCTTTGCACCGAAGCGGCTTTTTGTTCGGCAACCGCCGAAGTTTGATTGCTGACGGCTTTCGCCCCTTCCGCACCGACCAGTGCAACAACCGAACCGACTTCGACCGTTTCACCTTCCTGAGCGCGAATTTCCAGAAGCACGCCGGCGCCCGGTGAAGGAACTTCGGCATCAACCTTGTCGGTCGAGATTTCCAGAAGCGGTTCGTCTTTTTCGATCTTGTCGCCAACCGATTTCAGCCATTTCGACACCGTTCCTTCCGTGATTGATTCGCCCATTTGCGGCATGACAACTTCGGTCGCCTCGCCTGATGGCGGATTTGCGCTTGTAACTGGCGGATTTTCCACAACGACTGCCGTTTGCGTTTGCTCAATTGCGACAGACGGCTCAGGCTTAACTTCTTCGGCAACCGGTTTCGACTCGTCAACTTTTGGCGTTTCAACCGCCTGACTGCTGACTGCCGACTGCTGACCGCCGACTGCCGCGCCGCTTTCTTCGCCGATCACGGCAACGACCGTACCAACTTCGACCGTTTCGCCTTCCTGCGCTTTGATCTCCAAAAGCACGCCGGCGCCCGGTGAAGGAACTTCGGCGTCAACCTTGTCGGTCGAGATTTCCAGGATCGGTTCGTCCTTTTCGATCTTGTCGCCGACCGATTTTAACCATTTCGAGACCGTTCCTTCCGTGATGGATTCGCCCATTTGCGGCATCACAACTTCTACGCTCATATAATCTCCGTTTTATAAATAATCGCTGTATAAAAATATCAAATATATAGAATACAAGAAAAAGCACGAAAAAGTGAAAAGGCGGAAAAGTGAAAAAATTTGCCGGCAAGCGTTGAAGCCAATTTTTTCCTGCTTTTTAGACTTTCACCCGGCGGCTTTTATTCGCTGATGAGTTTGGCGATCAGAAACGCCGCGCCCGCCGCCACGCTTCCGATAAAACAAGTTTGAAGCGCGCTTTTGAGCGGTTTGGCGCCCGTGAATTTGCCTTTGATGTAGCCGAAAACAAAGAGCGCGATGACCGTTACGCCGACCGACCAGAGCAACGCCTGATGCGCTTCGTTCAGCAAAATATACGGTATCAGCGGGATCAAACCGCCGAAGGCATACGCGCCGCCGATCGTTAAACCGCTTTGCAGCGCGCGTTTCGGTTCCGGCTTTTCCAGTCCCAATTCAAAACGCATCATAAAATCGGCAAAATCCTTCGGGCGCGTCGCCAGCGATTCGACGATCGGCGTGCTTTCATCTTTGGTCAAACCGTAATTTTCGAGAATCTCCAAAACCTCGTCCTTTTCGTGTTCGAGCATTTTGTCGATCTCATAAACCTCGCGTTTATATTCGCTGTCGTAGTGTTCGACGTCCGATTTTCCGGCAAGATACCCGCCGAGTCCCATCGCGATCGAACCGGCAACGATTTCGGCGAGTCCGGCGGTGACGATGATCGAGGTCGAAGAGATCGCGCCCGAAAGTCCCGCCGCCAGCGCAAACGGGACGGTCAAACCGTCACTCATTCCGATCACGATGTCGCGGACGACTTCGCCCGACGTAAAATGTTTTTCGATATGCGGTGTCTGCGGCATAAATTTGATTTAAATGTTAACTTTTTCGGCGATCTTAAGCTCAATTAACTTGACAGCCTTTTCGACCTCGTAGATCGAATCGCTTAAAACAATTTTTTCGCCTTTCAATGTTTCGATCCGGTAACTTATTTTAC
>JBBQOA010000342.1:0-5392 GCA_038330465.1 Pyrinomonadales bacterium | reverse complement strand
TCCTGTTTGAAAATGTCATATTGCGGTGCGCCGACAATATAAACAGGCTGATCTTTGGCGTGCGGATAAACTTCGCGAAGTTCTTTTTTGATTTGCTCCGACCAAACAATATAACCGTCGTATTTAAAAAGCATCCGATTTTTTGTAGTGATATTATCCCACGAAGGAATATAGGCGAGCGTCGGAATCCCGAGTTTTTTAGCTGCCGCGAAAATTCCCGGTTGTTCAAATTGAAAAGGTCCGGTTGTCAGGATCATATCCGGCTGCAATTGACGAAGCCGTTCTTCGGCTTCATTCGATCGCGGAAAATCCAAGAGATAATTTTCAACCTTATTTTCAAGCAATTTTTCCAACCGAAGCATGGCTAAAATCCGAGCCGGAAGTTTTAAGCTGCGAATCAAGAATTCCTGATGTTTGTTTCTCACATGCCGCTGCATACTCGTCCGGCTTGGCATCGGAAAACGATAATCCCAGACAAATTCATTCAAACGGCGAAGAAAATTATACGGAAATTCACGAAACGGCAAAACTTCCGGAAATTTTTCGACCGTTACATCAATTTTGCTCCAAACCGAAGAATTTTCCTTATTTATGAATGAAGTTGCCCAAATCGTTACATCGGCGGAATGTTTCAAGTTTTTGATCAAATCCGTGTATAAAAACACACGGTCAACTAAGAGCGATGAGCTCAATAGCAGGATCTTTTTCCGATTCTTTGTGATCATTTTATTTCCAAAGCGCATATTTGTTTTTTTGTAAAATGCGAAAGATCCAAATTTTCCGGAAAATGAAGGAGTCTTTTTGAATCCGAGGCGGGCGACGTAAACATCGCCGTAAACATCAAGCGGTCACCGGTTCGCGCCTCGCCGCCCTTGTGAAAACCGCGCGTGTCGGCAAAAATGATCGTGCCTTTTTTTCCGGTTGCCGTGACCCAGTTTTCTTTCGGGACGACCGCCGACATTTGTTCGTCGGTACTGCGCATAACGTTTTTTTCAAACGAAAATTCGGGTTGAATTCCCCAAAGCTTACCTTTGCGATGCGTTTTCGGTGCGTAAGTAAATGGTCCCGCGCCTTCGTCAACATCGTTTAAATATAAAAACAGTTTCAAAATAAAATTGTCTTCGCGGTCAAAATGCCAGAGCTGTGATTCACGCGCTGCGCCGACGGTCGCAAATGTTTGCCAAACATTGAAGTAACGAAGTTTAACGAGCATTCCAAAATAAGCGTTGGCGATATTTAAGAATGTTTCGTGTAAAGCAAAACGAGCAAAAATACTGAGCGCGTCGAATTCAACTTCGCTTCCGAGCAGTTCGACATTAAAGGTTTTGTCGCCGATCGAATTTGCGTCGCCGGCTTTCAGTTTTATTTCGCTTAATTCATCGTAACGAGCTGCCAGCATCGATTCAACCGCGGACTCAAGCTCGGTAAACGGCATTTTATCGGCAAGTAGTTCGTCAACCGAGGTGATGGCGATGCCGTTTTGCCGAAGATCGCTTATTGTTTTGATGACTGAATCGCCTGAATTTGGTTCAGGATTCAATTTGTGCTTGAGCAGCGGCACAAAGTTAAAACCATAACGCCAGATCGGTTCAATCCGAAGACTTTCCTTTTTCAAATTTCCAATAACATTTCTCATCGCCTAATTTACCCCGAATATTAATTTAGGAACATGAAAAAAAAAATTATAACAGTTAAAAAAACCTTGATCGTTTAGTAGCGGTCGGTGACCGCGTCGCCCGTTCATCTACAAACGGCGGTCACAGACGCGCTTCTAAACTATCGTTTCAAGTTAATTTTTACACGTTCCTTAATTGACCGTTGTTTTAACACTAATTCAGAAGAAATTCGACTATTAAAGCAGTCGAAAATAAACATAATAAGAAAGTCAGTTTGCTGGAAAACTGATTAGAATGGAGATTATTAATATTGTTGTCGAATCGACGATCGACAATTTCAAATGGATTCGATATCGGGAAAAGTTTCAACTGCCCTGGTCCATTAACAAACTTCATTTTTTTTATCCCTAACGAAATCAGAACCAGTTTGAGTGAGTCAATTTTTAAGGGAAACCGCCGCCAAACCTCAAACGCGGTTTTCCGAGCCGAAGAAAAATCTCCGGCGGTTGCGCTGAAATAAACAGCTCGTATTTCGTTTTTTAAGTCAATAGCTTTCGACGCATATTTTCTGACAGATCCAATATTAGTTCGGTCGTATTTATTTCTGACCCGATAACCTAATAATTCACCGTCGTTTTTCAATTGTCCGCGAGAAAGCGAACCCATTCGCCAACGAACATAGTAAAGCGGTTCTTCGAGGATTGCGCCTTTGCCAAATTTGAGAAGACGATACCAAATAGGCGATTCAAGTTCGATTTTCTTGTCATAACCGATTTTGACGGCGATTTCCCGATTAAAGATCGTGGCTGCGTCGCAAAAGGGTTTCTTCCCAAATGTGATGTCGGATGGTTCAATATAGGTCCATTTTGAAGATTCAGCCGGTGACAGATATTTATTGTTGGGTGTCACAATTCCGTATGACGTTGTCAGAAAAACGCATTCCGGGTGCTTTAATAAAAAATCAATTTGCTTTTCAATTCTGTCAGGCGGACAAACATCGTCGGAATCCATTCGTGCCAGCCATTTTCCTTTGGCTTCCAGACTGGCGCGTTCTAATGCCCCTAAATAACCCTTATGGGAAGCCTTGATAAAACGTATTCGCGGATCATTAAAACTATTAATAATCTCTGCCGTATTATCCGTTGAGCCGTCATCCACAATAATAAATTCAAAATTTTTATAAGTTTGGTTAAGAATACTATTAATGGCATCTGCCACATATTGTTCTTGATTATAAACGGGCATTATTATCGATAAATCGTTCATATCTTTATGTTTATGCAAAAACTCCTTTGTTAAATTTTGTCAGCGAGAAATGCCCCAAAGGTTCAATATTAGTGAATGTGAGGCTCAAATTAATCCATTGCCAGACGTAAAAACTGTTGTCGCCGGCACCATTGCAATAATTTTTCCAGGTTTTCCGGACCATTTTTTCATCGAGCCAAGCGCCGCCGAATTTATGACAGGCATTTTCGATATGGTCGTTCGCCCACGAGCGCAACTCACCCCGCAACCATTCGCGCTGCGGCGTCTGGAGCGGTCTTTTGGGAGCTTCGGCAAGGCTTTCCGGAAGCAGTTTTTTGACCATTTTGCGGAGCATTTTCTTGCCGACACCGTCCGCAATTTTACGCTCGACGGGTTGCCGAAATGCCAGTTCGAAAAGTCGATGATCTAGGAACGGCTCGCGAAGTTCGGTGCCGACGCGCATCGAAATCCGGTCGTTGAAGCGCATCGCCCGCGGTATTTTTGTAAAGCGAACATCGCGGTATTGCGCATTACGCAATTTGTCCGAAAAAATATTTGGAAACGTCAAAGGTTCTGCCGTTGCGCGAAAATCAGCATTCAAACATTCGGGTCTGACCGGTTTTTCACGCATACCCTGAACGATGCTCGGTTGATCGCCGTTGAGCGATTGATAATAGTCGTAACCCGCCCATTGTTCATCCATCCCGTTTCCGTCAAGCAAAACGATCGTGCCGTTTTTCCGCGCTACCGCAAAAAGATTGGCATAAGCAAGCGTCGGGAAACCGCCGAAAGGTTCGTCTTGCGAATTTTGCACTGAAACTGCAAGGTCTGGAATGTCATCGGGTCGAAGCGTTGCGACGACCAGCGGATGCGCGGTTTTCGCCAGCATTTGACGAACCCACGGCAATTCGTCGTAACGCTCGTCATCGGTTGCGAAAGTGTAAGCGGTGACCGAGCTTTCTTCCTTTTCAAGCGTGTGAACCAAACCCAATAGCGTTGAAGAATCGACGCCTCCGCTTAGGTTTATGCCGACCGGAACATCGGCTCGAAAACGCAGAGCAACGCTGTTTTTTACCAGTTCGAGATATTCTTCAAGAACTTCCCCCTCAGGACGCGAATCAATTTCGTCACCCGTTTTATCAGCCAGATCATACCACTTTGAAAACCTGACGACGCCGTTTTTCCAAGTCAAAAAATGTCCGGCTGGAAGTGCGAAAATGTCCTTCCAGAAGGTTTCTTCCGTGTGATCGGTCAATCCGAAAGACAAATAATTTGACCATGTTTTTTCATTCGGTTCGCGGTTGATTCCGGCGGAATGAATCGCCTTGATTTCGCTTGAGAGAAAAAGCGTGCCGTCCGTTTTGATGTGATAATAGAGAGGTTTGACACCAAAGCGGTCGCGGGCGGCAAAAGCTGTTTGTTCTTTTTTGTCCCAAATGATAAAGGCAAACATTCCGATCAAACGATCTAAAAAGCCGGTTCCCCATTTATTGAAAGCGGCAAGTAAAACCTCTGTGTCAGATTGGGTTTTGAATATAAATTCGTTTTCCAGTTCGCGCCGAAGTTCGAGATAATTGTAAATTTCGCCGTTAAAAACAATTTTATAATTTCCGTCCGAACTTGTCATCGGTTGTCGTCCGGCTTCTGATAAATCGATAATGCTGAGCCGATTATGACCTAACCCGGCGATTTTTTGCCGGTCGAAATAAAATCCTTCGGCATCCGGTCCGCGATGTCGTTGGGCAAAATGCATCGCTCTCAGCTGTTCGGGTTGCCAATTTGTTCCAATAATTCCTACAATTCCGCACATAAGATAAATATTTTGTTTTCAGGCAACTGCAAATTTTGCCGCTTTGATAAATTCTTAGGTCGTCGTTAAAAGCGGCGATAATTCTTTGGCTAAATGTTTGGCAAAAGGATAAACGGTTAACGCTCCGTGACTGCCTGAAACTTTCTTGATATCAATTGCTTGCGTCGTGTATTTTTTCCAACCAAAAGTTTTTTCAAAAATTACGCCGGTCGGTTGTAAAGCGGCTTGAAATAAGGTCATTTTTCCTTCAAAAATCGGCGCAACATAGGTGTCAAGTGCATGCTGGATCGCTAAATGGTTTCGCCGCACATTGACCGGCAGGTCGCGTCCTGTCGCTTTTGCATACTCAATGTCGAATTGATTTTCCTTCCAAGCCTTTTTCCTTTTAGAGCGAACACGAAGTTTTTGAAATTGTTTGGTCAAAAAATCGAATTTTTCGCGCCGCGTTTCAATCAAACCGATCTGTTCTCGGAAACGATGCACTTTTTCAAAAAGCGATCGAAATTTACTTTCAAAAGGAAATGAATCCGGTTTCTTTTGCGGATAACCCGACGCGTAGGTGTCGAAAAGTGCAAGCAGGGAAATTTCTTCCCCGTTCGCTGCAAGCTGACAAGCCATTTCAAATGCGATCAAACCACCGAACGATGAACCGCATAATTTATAAGGACCGGCAGGCTGGATCGACCGCATTTCCATTAAGTATTCCGCTGCCATTTCGGTC
>JBBQOA010000341.1:0-5426 GCA_038330465.1 Pyrinomonadales bacterium | reverse complement strand
GGTGGCGCGCTTAGTGCTGCGGTTGTTGAAACTCGAGGGACCATATACGATCGCGATCGACCGGACCGAATGGCAACTGGGGACGCAATGGGTCAATGTCCTGATGCTCTCAATCGCTCACCGAAATATTTCGATCCCGTTGTTTTGGACGGTGATGGATGAAAAAGGCTGTTCCGATGATGCCGAACGGAGCGCGATCCTGCAGAAGTTTATCGATGAATTCGGGACGCAAAATATCAGATTCGTGACGGCTGACCGCGAGTTTTGTTCAAAAGAGTGGCTCAAGTTTCTGATCGAGAACAGGATTTCCTATCGCTTGCGGATCAAGGCGAGTCATCAGATCACGAATGCGCGCGGCGAAGTGGTGCGGGCGTCGCGACTGTGTCGAACCCTGAAGATCAATCAGCGACAGGAGTTGCGCGGCGCGAGTTTATTGTGGGGGCAAGCGGTGTTTGTGGCGGTTTGCCGCAAAGAAGACGGCGACAATGTGTTGGTCATTTCATCGGAGCAAAGCGGGCGAATCCTGCTCGAATACGGGGAGCGGTGGAAAATCGAAACTTTGTTCGGGATCTTGAAAACACGCGGGTTTCGGCTTGAAGACACGCATGTCACGCAAATTGAAAGAATCGGCAAATTGCTCTCATTACTAACGATTGCGGTGAGTTGGGCAATTCTGGCGGGTGAACTTGAAGTTCAGGTAATGCCATTGAAAACAAAGAAACACGGTCGCCTGGAAAAGAGCATATTCCGTCTAGGTTTTGAGAGTCTGCGGAATTGTTTCTGCCAACTGACCACAAATTTCAGACAAAGGCAACGATTTCAACAGCTTACGTTACTTTTGTCCTGCACTTAGATAAATTCATTTGATTTATTTTGATAAACCGATCTTTTCAAGTAAATCCTGAAACCGCGAATCGTTGCGCAAACAATCGACGACCGGCTCGACCTTTAAGAAAGGCAAAAAGCCGGAACGTTCCTTGCGCGCTTGTTCAAACCATTCAAATGATTTATCGAAATCGCCCAAACCGGCGTAAATAATTGCAAAATTATAGGCGGGAACGTAGCGTTCTTTGTCCATATCTTCAAGACTCGCCAAAACTTCCAAGGCTTCCGTCTTTTTTCCCGCAACCGCGTAAGCAAAACCCAAATACGATTCGAACGCCAAACCGCCCTGCGAAAATTTGACGGCGTTGCTTAAGGCTTCGATCGCTTTTTCAAGGTTTCCCTGCTGCAAGTAAGCCAAACCTAAATTGCGATAGGCAAATGTCGAATTTTTGTCCATTTCCAACGCCTTCCGGCATTCCTCGATCGCTTTTTCGTAATCTCCGGCGAAATAATACGCGTAGCCTAAGCTGACATGCGCAAAGGGCGAAAGCGGATCGAGTTTTTGCGCTTGGCGGCATTTTTCGATCGCTTCGGTATGCCGCCCGACAGCTTTTAAGTAAAATCCGTAGCCGTCGTGCGCGTTCGGATGTTTCGGGCTGATTTCGATGGCTTTTTTGAAGTCGCGTTCGGCTTCCGGAAAATTCCAGTCGTAAAGCAGTCGCGAAAATCCGAGCGAGCAATGCGCTTCGCCTAAGCTGTCATCGAGTTCCAATGCTTTCAGCGCGGCGGCTTCCGCCTTCGGATAAGCCTCACGCGGCGCCCAACCGCCGGTCGAAGACGCGAGAAATCCGTAGGCTTCGGCGATTCCCGAATAGGCGAGCGCGTAATTCGGGTCGAGATCGATCGCTTTTTGAAAATATTCGATGCCTTTTTTGATCCATTCTTCGGTCCGTTTCGAGGTCACGAAATAACGACCTTTCAGATAAAACTGATACGCTTCCGAGTTTTCCGTATAACGTTTGGCAAGCTGTTTTTTGTCTTCGCCCGAAAGTTTGAGCTTTAATTTTGCGCTGATGTCTTCAGCAATTTCGTCTAACAGCGTAAAAATATCGGTCATCTCGCGGCGGTATTGTTCACCCCAGATCTGCGCTTCGTTGGCAATATCGACGAGTTCGGCGTTGACAATGAGCGAGTCGCCGATTTGCTGAATGCGTCCGGCAAAGACGGCGCGCACGCCTAATTCGCCGCCAATCTCCTGCAAATCGTTTTCCCGTCCTTTATAACGAAAAACCGTGCTCCGCGGGACGACGCGGAGCTTCGGCAGTTTCGACAAGGAATTGATAATGCATTCCGTGATGCCGTCCGAGAGATATTCGGTTTCGGCGTCGTTTCCGCTGTTGACGAGCGGCAGCACGGCGAGTGAATCGATCGTTTTGCGCGTCCGCGACCGGCGCGGCGGATTTTTCGGCAAAGACTGCGTCGCCTGTTCGAGCGGAAACAATTTGCCGCTGGCAGAAAAACCGTCGGTCGAAATATGGATCCGCTGCAATTCGGTTTCAAATTCCAAACGCTGCCGGAACTGCCGCAGATCGTCCGCGAAATCCTTCATCTTTTGATAACGCTCAATAAGTTTTTTGGTCAGCGATTTTGAAACGAGGCGTTCAAATTCCGGCGGCAGATTTTTGACGAACGTCGAAACCGGCGCGGGTTCGGAGGTTAAGATCGCCGCGATCACATCGGCGACGGTCGCGCCCGAAAACGGAAGTTTCCGCGTTGTCATTTCATAGATCACCGCGCCGAGACTGAAAATATCGCTCCGCGCATCGACGCGAAGCCCGCGCGCCTGTTCGGGCGACATATAAAACGCCGTCCCGAGAATCATTCCTTTGGCAGTAATTGATTGCACAAGAGTTGCCGCATTGGCGTCGATTTCCGGCGATCTCTGTTCTGACAATTTGGCGATACCGAAATCCAGAACCTTCACATAACCGTCGGTGCGCACCATAATATTTTCGGGTTTGATGTCGCGGTGAATGATTCCCGCTTCGTGCGCGGCGATCAGCGCATTCGCGGTTTGAATCGCGATGTCGAGAATTTCCGCTAAACGAAGCCGCGAATTCTGCATTTTTTGCCGGAGCGTTTCGCCTTCGACAAATTCGGTCGCGATAAAATGAGTTTTTTCGTGCTCGCCGATATCGAAGATCGTCAGAATATTCGGATGATTTAAGGCGGAAGCGGCGTGTGCTTCGCGCCTGAAACGCTCGATCGCCGAGGCGTCGCGCATCAGACTTTCGGGCAGAATTTTGATCGCGACATCGCGCCGCAAACGCAGATCCGAAGCGCGATAGATCTCGCCCATCCCGCCCGCGCCGATGGCAGATTGAATCTTGTAATGCCCGATTTTTTCGCCGATAACAATCATTTTCGAAGCCTTTAATTATACCATTCATTTCATCTGTGAAACAATTTTCATTTCAAAGAATCTCGAAAGTGAAACCTTTCGGCTGAATCTTGCGTCAAAGCATCATAAAACTTGTCATCGAAAGCGTCCGGTTGGTAAACTGACGTGACATATTCATTCTAAAAAGGAGTAAAAATTTATGAAGCGAAAAAGCATTTTATTAGCGGCAATTTTAGCAGCGTTGGTTTTTGTTTTGTGTCCCGATGAAGGAAACGCGCAAAGTTTGGCGGTCGGTTCGGCACTCGAAAATTTCAAATTGACCGACACCGAAGGCAAACAGCGGTCTTTCGACGATTTGAAAGGAGAAAAAGGCACGGTGCTGGTTTTTCTGTCGGCGCAATGCCCGGTCGTCAAAGGTTATAACGACCGCATCAGCCAGATCGCCGCCGATTATGCGGCGAAAGGAATCAATTTTATCGGCATTAATTCCAATGCGACCGAATCGCTCGAATGGATCAAATCAAACGCTGAAGAAAACTATAAATTCCCTGTTTTGATCGATAAAGGCGCGGTTTTAGCCGACAAGCTCGGCGCGAATGTAACGCCCGAAGTTTATTATTTCGACACGAAAAACGTTTTGCTCTATCACGGCGCGATCGATAATGACCGTTCGGGCAAAAACATCTCGCAAAATTACTTGCGCGTCGCTTTTGATTCGTCGTTGAGCGGCAAACAAATCGAGAAAACTTCGGCGAACGCTTTCGGCTGCTCGATCAAACGGAAAGCCGATTAATTAAAATCAATGAAAAAAGCAGTATTTAAGCGGACGAAAGCGATATTTTTCGGACTCGTTTTCGTCCAGATCTTTTCGCTCGGCGTGTTTGCCCAGAAAACCAAACCGAAAACCGTCAAACCGAAAACTCAAGCGGTAAAAATGCCGCCAAAATCGACGATCGATTTACCGAAAGTCACACAGATCGATGAAATCGGCTTGAAAACGGCGGTCAAAACAAACGGCAAACCGCTGCTCGTCAATTTTTGGGCGACGTGGTGCGACCCGTGCCGCGAAGAATTTCCGGACCTTGTCAAACTCGACGCGGATTACAAAGGTAAGATCGATTTCATTACCGTTTCGCTCGACGATCTGGCGGAAATCAACCGCGACGTGCCGAAATTTCTGGCGGATATGAAAGCGACGATGCCCGCCTATCTACTCAAGGTCGAAGACGAAGGCGCGGTCATTGCGTCGATCACGAAAGACTGGCAAGGCGGTTTGCCGTTTACGATTCTTTATAACGAAAATGGCGAGATCGCGTATTTCAGACAAGGCAAAGTCAAGACGGAAACCGTCCGTGGCGAGATCGAAAAATTGCTCGGCAAGATAAATAATTCACAGACGACAACTTTTCAATTACCAAAAATAAAGCCGCGGGCAGCAAACGAAGGCATCAGCGATGCTAAAAATGATATTGCAAAAGGTATTTTAAAAATCAAAAAGTATGGATTTGGTCCTGGATCGGCTGAGTCAACACAGTATTTTAAAGATAAATACGGCATTGAAATAGCTGACTATGGCTGTACTTTTAGCGAAACTCCGGAATATTTCAAATCCTACAACGAGACAATGAAAACAGAAATAATAAAGCGATTCGGAACAGAATTCGCTAAAAATTTGCCGCTTTAAAGATTGGTATCATTTTCTAATCTTTAACAAAGATTTTAGAAGGAGAAAAATTTATGTATCGTTCAATTGCCGATTTTCAGACCGATTGGGGTTATGAAGCGGAAAAAACCTTGAATGTTTTTCGCAGCTTAACCGAAGAATCATTGACACAAAAGGTTACCGAAGACGGGCGTTCGCTCGGCTTTATCGCGTGGCATATTACCGTCACATTGGGCGAAATGCTTGGACAAGCGGGAATCAAAATCGATTCACCGGCAGGCGGCGAAATGCCGAATCTCGCAGAAATCGTCGCGGCTTACGAAAAAGGCGCGCGCCTTGTCGGTGAAGAAGTCGGGAAAGCGTGGAAGGATGAAGAATTAAGCGACGAAATTCCGATGTATGGAATGAACTGGAAAAAAGGCATTACGCTGCACGCGTTGCTCGCGCACCAAATTCATCATCGCGGACAAATGACGGTGCTGATGCGTCAGGCAGGTTTGCGCGTGCCGGGCGTTTACGGTCCGGCAAAAGAAGAAT
>JBBQOA010000340.1:0-5435 GCA_038330465.1 Pyrinomonadales bacterium | reverse complement strand
TAGATTTGCTAATGGATAATGGATAACGGATAACGGATAATTAAAATCACAGACTTTTTTTCATTATCCATTATCCATTATCCGTTATTCATTTCTTTTATCCATTTCTTTCAATTATTTTCCGGGCTTCAACGCCGACCGGCAAAGCGCCGAAACTCAAATTTTTGTTTGCCGAAAGACGCGAAATGCAAAAGGCTTCCGAGACGAAAGCGGGCGCGGTCGTGAGCAAAACGCAAGCCTGCAGGCAAAGCGCGAATTTTTCGACGACGATGCGGGCACGAAACTCTAAATTGTCGGTGTTCGAAAATTCGTCCTTCAAATTTAGCAGAGATTTGTCGTAAAAATCATTCGCGCTGCGCGTTTTTTCGAGTTCGGCGAAAACGGCTTCGATCGATCGCGGTTCTTTTTGCAGCGAGCGCAAAACGTCGAGACATTGGACATTTCCCGAACCTTCCCAAACCGAATTGACCGGAATATCGCGGTAGAGTCGCGGCAAAACCGAATCTTCCACATAACCGTTGCCGCCCAAAACTTCGAGCGCTTCGCCGACCGCAAAAACGGCGCGTTTGCAGTTCCAGAATTTGCCGATCGCCACGCCCGCGCGCGTGAAGTATTTTGCTTCGTCGCTTGTTTCGGATTCATCAAAACCACGCGCGAGACGAAACGCGAGCGCGGTCGCGGCTTCGGATTCCAAAGCTAGATCAGCCAGCAGATTTTGCATCAAAGGTTGTTCGATCAAAAGCGCGCCGAATGCTTTTCGAAACCTGCAATGATGAATGCTTTCCGCCACGGCACGTCTTAAGCTGCCGGCGGAACCGACCGCGCAATCGAGCCGCGTGTGGCGCACCATTTCCATAATATTCGCGACGCCGCGCCCCGGTTCGCCGATAATGCGCGCATACGCGCCGTGAAATTCGACTTCTCCGGAAGCGTTCGATTTGTTGCCGAGCTTGTCTTTAAGGCGCTGAAAATAGAGTTTGTTGACTGCGCCTTCGGGTGTAAAACGCGGCATCAGAAAACACGAAAGACCGCTTTCGGTTTGCGCTAAAACCAAAAAAGCGTCGGACATCGGCGCCGAGCAAAACCATTTTCTGCCCGTAATGCGATATTCGCCCGCGTCATTTAATTTTTCGGCAAACGTGATATTCGCGCGAACGTCCGAGCCGCCCTGCGGTTCGGTTATCGCCATTCCGAACGTTGCGCCGCGTTTATCAATTACGGGCAGAAATCGCGCATCGTATTCATTCGATAAAACTTTCGGCAGCCATTCACGGGCGATTTCGGGTTCGATCTTCAAACTCGGCAGAGCGGCAAAAGTCATCGTCAAAGGACAGCTCGTGCCTTCGTCAACCTGTTGTTTGATAAAAGCGAGCGCCGACCGCGCGACGTATTTGCCAGCCCGTTCGCTTGTCCAAGCCAAACTGTGAGTTTCGTTTTCAACCGAAATCCGCATCAGTTCGTGATACGCCGGATGAAATTCGACCACGTCCAAACGGTTACCGAAACGGTCGTGAGTGTCCAAAACAGGCGCGTTTTTGTTCGCCAGATTTCCGAGTTCGAGCACGGCGGCGCTTCCCAACACCTCACCGAAGCGGGCGGCGCGTTCATTATTCCACGCGCCGCCGTTTGCTTCGACCGCTGTTTGTAAAGCTAAATCAGACGCAAAAAGATTGTAATTTTCTAAGATTGGCGGCTGGTTAAAAGACTTGTCGAAGTCAAAATCTTTCTTCATTATTCTTTATTTTCGGCGCGTCGGGCAAAGCGGTATTTTGCTGACAAGTTTAGCATAAGAATTAGAAAATGATTAAAATTTTGATCTGCCTAAAAAATGTTTTAAAAGATGCGTAAGGTCGAATTGATCTCATATTTCTTAAATCCGGCGTACCTTTGCGAGTAAAACAAAGCCATTTTTCGATCTTCTTGGAGACTTTTTTTGATTCAAAAGCCGCGCCAATATTTGTTTGTAAGTATGTGACTTGGCAAAGATTTATGAAAAATCAGTTAATAACTAAAAAATAGAAGTGTGCAGTATCGCACATACAATCGTTCTTAATTCTGGTAAATTAAAAATTGTCTTTGATCGCAATTTCGATGCTGAAGGACGGGGTTTCGATTCGTGATGATCCTTTTCTTATTCAGTATATCAAGTTAATTTAAAGAGTTTGAAAATGAAAGAAGGGCTTTATATGAAGGCGATTTTATTTTTGCAAAGTTATGACAGAGCATTTGTCTGCGTTCCCGCTTAGTATTAAAATGACATTGGCGGATTAAAAATTACTAAAGATTTATAAAAAATATTCAGATTTAATAAGATTATTTTAATGGTAATTACAATGGCTTCTCCTAAGACTCGAACAACTCAAAAAAAGAAACCTTTAACCGTGCTTCAAAAGGTTTCAAATAAAAATCAGTTGCGTGTTCTTCATCCGAATGACAAAAATACTGCGCCGGCGGATTTGCAGGTTTCCGAAATACATTACCGACGGCTTTTTGAATCAGCCCGCGACGGAATTCTGATTCTTGATGCCGTCACGCGCAAAATCACGGATGTCAATCCGTTTATGATGGAGTTTCTCAATTATACGCGAGAGGAATTTCTCGGCAAGGAACTCTGGGAAATCGGATTGCTTAAAGACGAAGCCGCAAGTCTCGCTGCTTTTAAAGAATTAAAGAAAAATAATTACATTCGCTATGATGACCTGCCGCTTGAAACAAAACATGGAAATAAACGGGAAGTAGAGTTTGTCAGTAATGTCTATTCGGAAAACGGTCGTCAGGTGATTCAATGCAACATCCGCGACATCACCAAGCGGAAACGATTTGAAAAGCGATTGCTGCACGACGCTTTTCACGACGCTTTGACCGGTTTGGCGAATCGCTCGTTTTTTACCGAATATCTGCAAAGGACGATTGAGCGTACCAAACGCGACTCTAATGATTTGTTTGCGGTGCTCTTTCTCGACCTCGACGGTTTTAAAGTTGTTAATGATTCGCTTGGTCACGCAGAAGGCGACAATCTGCTCAAACAAATTGCCCGGCGGCTCGAATCTACTTTGCGTTCCGGTGATTTAGTCGCGCGCCTCGGCGGCGACGAGTTTACGATTTTAGTTAACAAACTTAGTGATTCGTCCGTCGTTTCGTTAATTGCCGATCATATTCAAAAGCATCTGAAAATTCCTTTCAGGATTGGCGGTGCCGAGATCTTTATTTCGGCGAGTATCGGTATTGCGCTCAGTACGACCGGCTATCGACAATCCGATGAAATGCTGCGTGATGCCGACATTGCAATGTATCGAGCGAAAGCCAAAGGTAAAGCGCAGTATCAAATCTTTGATCATGCGATGCACGAACAAGCCTTAGCGGAACTCGGAATAGAAGCCGAAATGCGGCAATCCATTGAACGCGGACAGTTTCTCCTTCATTATCAGCCGATCATCAATCTCAATACGAAAGCTTTGGTTGGATTTGAAGCGCTGGTGCGTTGGCAACACGAAACGCGCGGAATGATTTTGCCGAATGATTATATCCCGATCGCCGAAGAAAACGGTTTAATCATTCCCTTGGGGCAATGGATTTTGCATGAAAGCTGTCGGCAGCTTCGGGATTGGCAGAAAAGTAATCCGGCGGCATCCGGTCTGACAGTCAGCGTCAATTTGTCGTGCAAGCAATTTCTGCAATTCAATCTGGTCGAACAAATTGCCGAATCACTGGAAAAAACGGGACTTGACCCGCGCTGTCTGAAACTCGAAATAACGGAAAGTTATATTATGGAAGATTCCGAAAAGGCGGTTCAGACAATGAGCAATATCTGCGCGCTCGGCGTTGAATTGAGTCTCGATGATTTCGGCACCGGCTATTCTTCTTTAAGTTATCTGCATCGCCTTCCGGTTAGTTATTTGAAGATTGACCGCTCTTTTGTCATTCAAATGATCGAAAGCGAGGAAAACTTGGAGATTGTTCACACGATCATAAAACTGGCGCGAAATCTGAAAATGCAGGTGGTCGCCGAAGGCATCGAAACTGCCGAACAACTCGCCCAGTTGAAAAAAATGAATTGTGAATACGGACAAGGTTATTTCTTTGCCAAACCGATGGCAGCGGAAGCAGCGAAAATCTTCATCGACAAAAGTCCGAAAAACTTGGTGTGTCCCATCTAACAATCGGACATCGATGGCGGATTTGGTAAGTAAGCCAAAAAGCCTTTCAGCTCTAAAAAATAATTTTGAAATCGGCAAGAACCACAGGTAATTTTCGAGATGGATTGTCATCCGTTCTGAGTGTCCCATCAAGAGGCGTTTCTGACACAAACAGAATAGAAATAACACCACCAAATAACACGTCGCTACCGCTCTGTGTTCTGACTTAGCCGTGACGCGATCAGTTTATAAACCTGAAAATTATAAACCAAGCCGATGTGCGTTCCCGTCACTTCGAAATTATTTTCTTCGAAACGCGAGCGGCAGTTTTTCCAGTCAACGATGCCGTCCGATTTTGTGTAGATCGCGGTTTGATGCACTTTTTTCGGGAGATAATTTTGCAGAGCCGTGACGGTCGGGCAGTGGCAATGCCCCGTATAGCAGTTCGGATAATCGGTTTTATCGGTTTTTTTGAAGATGCGCTGGCGGATTCGTTTCGACATTTCGACGACTTTCGGATGCGAGCGAACGCCGCGAAATGGCGAGCCGAGCGTGATCACCGATTCGACCAGATCGGGATACTGCGTCGCCGCCGAGCGCGAGAGAACGCCGCCCAAAGAATGCCCGATGAGATGAACTTTTTTGCCGGTTTCGTCGTGTGCGCGTTTGATTGTTTCGATAAGTCTTTCGTTGAGCGTGTTGAGACAATCGGCATTCCAGCCGATCCCCGAAAGGTAAGGTTTGTAGCCGATTCGCGAGAGCCACAGATAAAGCTCGTAAAGATAGAAATCCGAACCCAGAAAACCCGGCACGACGATCGCGGCGGAACCGTCGCCTTTCGGCACACCGAAACCGAAATAAACCGGCGAAATATGAAGCAGAGTCCAATCGACGCCGACCAAAGATTCAAACCAGATCGGCAGCGCGTGTTCACGCATTTCCTTGTCAAAACCGGTGATTACTTCTAATTCGTTTTCTAATATATCCATAAAAATCAATGTAAAATTGAAAATTGAAAATGGATAATCAATTTGGAATTTTATTTTCCATTATCCATTTTGCATTTTCCATTTTTTAAGCATTGGCGCTTGCCGTTTGGTTTTCCAATTTTTCGACCGTCGCTTTCAAGTCTTCAAAAACCTCATCCAGAATCTCTTTGAATTTTTCGACGTCGTCCATCGCCTGTGCATCAGATGACAAACCAAAGTGCAGAGTTTGATTATAACTTAAGATCGCACAACCCAAACCCAAACCGTAGCCGATCGGGACATACGGATATTGGACGAGCATTTTTCTGCC
>JBBQOA010000339.1:0-5436 GCA_038330465.1 Pyrinomonadales bacterium | reverse complement strand
GTGTATGGCTTTGGACAAATTCGAGAATCAGGACGCGGAGGTGCGAGAAAAATCTGTGTCCACTAAACGAGAGTCCGACCATAAATTAATCGAAGCCGCCAAGCAAGGTGATGAAACGGCATTTGCCGAAATCGTCAATCGTTATCGAAATCCTTTGACAAACTATATTTTTCGGATGTTGAACGATTACGAGGAAGCGGTTGATCTGGCGCAGGAAACATTTGTCCGCGTATATTTTGCGATCGAACGCTATCACACGGATTATGCTTTTTCGACTTATATTTACCGCATCGCGACAAACCTGGCGATCAGCGAGATCCGTAAACGACGGCGCCGCAAATTGCTTTCGCTGACGAGTTTTTTTCAAGGCGAAGATGGCGACGCGCAGGAATTTCATCCGCCCGATCAAAAATCTTTGCCCGACGAGGATCTGATTGAAAAAGAACGCAACGGAACGATTGAAAAGGCAATCGCCGCTTTGCCCGATAAATATCGGGCGCCGATCGTTCTGCGCGAGATTCAGGAACTCAGTTATGAAGAAATTGCGCAGATCTTAGGACTGGGCTTGGGCACGACGAAATCGCGGATCAGCCGCGCGCGCGCGCTTTTACGCGAGAAACTAAAGCATTACTTAAATTGAAAATGAGTTACGAAGAACAAAAAATTGAAACAGAAAATTTAAGCGCGGACGAACAAAAAATTCGTGAAATGTGTATTTCTCTGAAAAAGATCGCCGCGCCGCGAGACTTTGATTTTAAACTTAAAGCCCGAATCGCCAATTCAAAAGCGAGCGATTTTCAACCGCGTTTCGGGTTTGCTTTTCGCTATGCTGTGCCGGCTTTGGCGATGATCTTTGTGCTCGGTTTTCTGGCTTTTAACAGCGGAATGTTTTCTTCGCCAAAAAACAACTCGGCTCTCGCCGGAAGTGCGCCAGAAACAAAAAATCCGTCTTTGCCGCAAAATACTTTGGTTTCAGCTACTTCTGATCATCAAGAACAAGAACAACCCAACGAAAATTCTAGAGTTTTGCCCGTAATTCAAAAAAACACGAAGATCACAGAAGGACAGCAAGTTGCAAAAGTTGATCCGCAAAAATCAAAAAGAATCTTTGACAAGGTGAAGAAAGATTCCTTTAAAGGTTCAAAAGATTCGGCTTTAACCGGCGAAAAGCCAAAACAGCCGAACATTAATTCAAATAATGCGCCGCAAAGTCCGATAATTATCGAAAAATCGATCCCGCATCCGGTCAAAGAACTTCTCGCTCAATTTGGCATCAATGCCGTTTTTGAAAATGGCAAGTGGGTTGTCAGATCGGTCGTTCAAAACGGCGTTGCCGAGAGCTCGGGCGTCAAAGAAAGTGATATTGTTGAAGCGCTCGACGATCAAATAATTTCAAATGATCCCATTTCTGCCAAGACTCTGAATTTTAAAAATATTACAGTTACACGCAACGGCGGGAAATTGGAAATCAAACTTCGGAATAAACAATAAACTCTTACAACAACAAGGTTTATTAGAGAGTTAATCGTTCATTTTGATCGATTAACTCTCTAATTTACGTTCAACAAAATTTAACTTGACAAAACTTCTACCAATCATCTACATTAATTATGGCGGAAAAATATTCAATTTGACGCTCGTTCAAATTGACCGAAATTCCCATCCTTAGTCCCCAAAATCAATTCAACTAAATCAAAATTTTCGGCATTCCCCGAAAATACAAATCTATTACTAGGGAGTTTTAATAAATGTTTGGTGAAAAAAAAGGTGTCCAAATAGCGCCTCAACTGTGTAGAAAACTCGCTTCTGCGGCTTTAGTTTGCAGTTTTGCGATAATTTCATTTTCTTTTAATGCGAAAGCGGCAGGCGATAAATCGAAATCGATTGCAAAACCGGCGGCAAAGCAGAAAATTACCTCCGATATAAAATTGGACGACTTTCAAGCCGAAACTTTTTACGGCGTGACAAAATTAGCGTGGAAAACGAGTTTTGAGCAAAATATGCTCGGATTCAAAATCTGGCGCGAAGATCAAGGGCAAAAAGTTCTGGTCAACCAAGAAATGGTGGCGGGAAGCCTTCTCAAGGTCGGCAACGGCATTTTACCTGCCGGCAGTGAATATAATTTTTACGACCGAACCGATTCGATAAATGTTTATTACTGGCTCGAAGCCATTGACGTCAACGCGCAAAGCCGTTGGTTCGGACCCATTTTCCCGCAGATGAGTTTTACAAAAACTGACGCGGCGAACGAATCCGAAACTATTTCGGAACTTAATAACAGCGCCAACGGTCAACGGCAGCAGATCGATAAGATCGATTTTTTAACGCCCGTCTTGAAAAAGAATATCGTTAAAAATATGCGATCGTCAGAAAACGGTTTAATGACAAACGATCCGAACGCCCTCAAAATTGAAGTCCGCAATCGCGGAATCTATCGGGTTGATGCGCAGAACTTGGCGGAACACGGTTTTAACAATTTGCAGTCAGCAAACTGGCGGCTTTTTGTCGACGGCATTGAACAACCGATGATTGTTAATGAGGACGGTTCGATGGAATTTTTCGGCTCTCCGGTCGACACGCTGCAAACCGATACGAATGTTTACTGGCTGATTACGGATACGATCGCCGGACAACGGATAAACCGCGTCACGCAGAGTTTTCTTCCGTCTGCGCAAGACAGCTGGACGCGCGTCACGGCGGAAAGAAAAGACAAGATCTATCGCGTCAGTTCGATTCTGAACGGCGCCCGCGAAAATTGGTTTGGCGCAGTTGTTAATACAACCGCCTCGAATCAGACTTTAAATCTCAGTGATATTGCGACTGACAGCGGACAAACGGCAACCTTGGGCGTTGATCTGCAAGGTTTGACCGTCGCGGCGCATCAGGTGACGGTAATTTTGAACGGAACTCCAATCGGTCAAATGAGCTTCAATTATTACGACCGGATCGAATGGACGGCAAATGTTCCGCTCGCGAATTTGGTCGAAGGGACGAATACGATAACTTTACAGAGTGTCGGCGGTTCATCGGACATCAATATCACCGAAGCGGTTCGGATCAGCTATCCGCGCCGTTTGATAGCGCAGAACAATCATCTCGATTTCAGCGTCAGCTCAAATCAAAGAGTAAAATTAAAAGGTTTTACAAGCGCGCGGGTACGTGTTTTGGATGTCACTAATCCGACGCAAGTTACCGAATACGCGCCGGAAAGTGTGTTGGAAACGGACGGAACTTATTCCGTGACGGTCGCGTCCGCTGCGGGAGCGCGGGTAATGATGGCACAGGGCGAAGATGCCCAGCTTTTCGCGGCAGCGCCATTGATTCAAAACAATCCGTCGGATTTGAAAAACGTGCAAAATGCGGCAAAATTTATCGTGATCGCGCCGGCTGAATTCAAAAAAAGCCTTCACGATTTCTGCGACTTACGCAATATCCGCGGAATTCAAACACAGTTTGTTGATATTGAAGATATTTACGACGAATTCAACAACGGTGTGAAAAGTGCGGAAGCGATTCGTTCATTTCTGCAATTCGCCAAACAGAATTGGGCAGTCAAACCCGATTTTGTGATGTTAGCCGGCGATGCCAGCGTTGACCCGCGAAATTATACCGGATTCGGCGGCTACATTAACAATCGTGTCCCGACCATGCTGACGGACACCTGGAATATGGAAACCGTCTCGGACGAGATGATGGTGGATTTTGATAACGACAGCATTGGCGAGATTGCCGTCGGCAGACTGCCGGCGAAGGATCAGGACGAGCTCGAATCAATGCTCGATAAAATCATTTCTGCCGAACCGACAACAGTTGAGGACATAAATGAACGCGGGGTTCATTTTGTTTCCGATGATACTATCGGCTACGATTTTGCGGCGGCGTCGCGCAATATGGCAAGCTCATTTCCGGTAGGTATCACGGTCAACTATCTTGATCGCGGTACGTTGGACCCAACCGCGGTTCGCAATGATATTATCAACCGGATAAATTCGGGCGCGGCGGTTGTCAATTATTTTGGTCACGCTTCGATCGGAGCCTGGACCAGCGCCCAGATCTTCCGGAACGTTGATGCGCAGAATCTTACAAATCCAAAGAAAACTCCGCTGATTGTGATGGTTGATTGTTTGAATGGCGATTTTGCCGAAACGAATATCAATTCGGTTGGCGAAGCCGTTATGAAGAAAAGATTCGGCGGTGCCAACGCGGTTTGGGCGTCTTCGGGTTGGAATACGGCGGATGTTCAGGAATTATTTGTCAAAGACTTTTACCTAAAGGTTTTCACCGGAATGCCGCTTGGCGAGGCAGCCCGGCAGACAAAAATGCTGTATGGCGGCACCGATCTGCGGCGCACATATATTTTCTTTGGTGACCCGACGCAAAGTTTGGTCGCGCCTTAATGAAAATAAAAAACTGAATGAGAAAAGGAGAACTGCGCGCAGTTCGCCTTTTTTTTGACTTTGAAAATCTCGTATCAGAACGAATTATTCGATCGTGATGTCGTATTTATCTAAAAGTCCGACGATATTTTGCGCTGAAAATTTCGCTTTATTGATTTGATTGTTTTCCGGATTAATCGAGAAATTAAAGGCTGTTCGCAAATCTGTATTTTCCAATATCGCGCTTTCAAATACTGCCTTTGTTAAATCACAATTCTTGAAAACTGCGTTTGTCAGATCAGTTTCGATAAACTCCGCTTCTCGAAATTTGCAGTCTTCGAATTGAATATTCTTTAATTTCAGACGATAGAACGAAGAAAAATCAAGACCGCAGTTTTTAAAGCCGAACGAGAGCAAAAAGTTGTTGCAGACATCAAAATGCAAGCCTAAAAGTTTGCAGTTTGTAAATTTAACATCTCTGAATGCCGTCGCGTGCAGCCTCGCCAAACTCAGATCGCAGCTTTCGAATTCACATTCGGAGAAAATTATTTCAGACAGATCGACACTTGAAAAAACACAATTGATAAAACTGCAGTTTTCATATTCGGCTTTTCTGAATTCTTTTTCGGTAAAATTTTCACCCTTAAAAATTTCGCTTTCGATTAATTCGTCGCTCATCGGTATCTTCTAATATTCAAAGAATTTCGCGTTCCATTATTGATTCGCGATCCTATTTTTTAACAGGTTGGAGAATTTCATTGATCGCGGCTTCAAAAATTTCCGCTTTGCGCCTTGCGCGTTTGACGTCCGGGTGCGCATCGTTAAATTGCCGCTGCAAGCTCCACAGATCAGTGTCGAGTTCGCCTTTTCTGACCATTAATTTCCCGAGCGCCGTCGTTAGTTTTGAAAATTCCGTGACCGCCAAAAGCTCGTCTAAATCCTTTTGCAGCAAAGCGATTTCAAACCGCAGTTCTCTGACTTTCGGATATTCTTCAGTATATTCGACGAGCAGCGATTCGAGTTCCGATAAAAGTTCGGTTTTGCTCAAAAGAACTTCGGC
>JBBQOA010000338.1:0-5441 GCA_038330465.1 Pyrinomonadales bacterium | reverse complement strand
GTTGGAACTCATAGTTGTCCTGATGCCAAAGGATTTCCCAATCGCCCCAAATACTCTTTAGATCCTGCACAACATTCGGGCAATCACGCACTTCCCAAAATTCTAATCTTTTATTTTTTTCGTCAATCCAAAATCCGCCTTGCGGAAATTCATCGTCCTTCTTCCAATCACTCCAATTAATCGTTTCCAAACCTTTTTCTGCTTTGCATTGATCGACCAAATTAATCCCGTTGTGTAAATAATTTTCGGAATTTGCATACAGACCGAAAAGTTTAACCTCGCCCTCAATCGTTTTAATACTTCCGATCGTTTCGATCCAATCAAAATTTTCTTCAGCATTTTTTAATTCAATAGCTTCGTTTAGGTTTTCTCTGCTCGTCAAAACTTTTTCTTTCGGGTAACCGACATATTCAGCCAAATCAACAATTCCGCGATAAGCCCATTCAATCGTCCAATTATTCCAAACTTTTTGCTGTAATTTCAAAAGAACACGTCGAATAGGCAGACTATACAAAACATCTTCACCACCCCACCAAAGCAGATGTTTTTTGTCCAAATCGATTACCGCACCGCCTTCCGCCCAAACGTCATCAAGCCAACCTTCTTCACCGACTTTATCCTGAGCATCAAAATAATCAAGCGCGTGACCGACGCCCCAAAACAGAATGTTATCAAGCCGGTTGGCGCACCAATGGTCATAACAAAGCGTATATTCACCATTTTCAATTGTTATGAGATTTGCGCGTTGTCCCATTTAATTCTCGTTATCGTCGTCATTCGCCTTGTCTTCGCGTTTCTTTTTGCCGTAACGACCTTCTTTCATCTGCGTCTGAACTTCCTTTGCCTTCGCGGCTTCGGGATTTAATAATTCCTGCAGCGCGTTCATACTTGCGCCGAGCATCGAAACGCTTTCCGCCGCGCCGCGTTCAAATTCCGCTTCGGTGCGCGTTTGCGGCTTGGCGAGAATTTTCAGCCCGACGATTGCGCCGCCGATCAAAAGTGCGAAAAATATCAATCCGATCCAATCATTCATAGATTTTGGATTTTAGATTTTGGAGTTTGAATTTTCCAAAATCGCTTTGACGCGCTCGAAATCCTTCTCGGTATCAACGCCGATCGAGCTTTCCGAGACTTCGACAACTTTGATCCGCGCGCCATTCTCAAGAGCGCGAAGTTGTTCGAGCATTTCGGTTTTTTCTAAATTCGTTTGCGCAAGCCGCGTAAATTTCAACAAATATTCGCGCCGGTACACATAAAGTCCGGTGTGTTTGCGAAAAAGCGCGAGCAATTCAGGTTCGTTTTGCAAAGCATTTTCTATATTTCCGTGTTTTTTGACGGCTTCGCGCGGAAACGGAACCGGCGAACGCGAAAAATAAAGCGCGTAACCGTTTTTATCTGTTAAGACCTTGACGACATCCGCGCTTAAAACATCGCGATGATCTTCGATTCTTTCGCAGGTCGTCGTAATGTCCGCTGTTTCATCCTGCAAAATCGCTTCGACCGCGCTTTCGATCGTCGTCGGTGAAATTGTCGGTTCGTCGCCCTGCACATTGACGATGATCGAATTTTCGGGCAAGTTTGCGGCGACTTCGGCGATGCGGTCGGAACCGCTTTGATGATTTATTGAAGTCAAAACCGCCTGATGACCGCTTTCCTTTATTACACGGAGAATTCTTTCGTCATCGGTCGCGACGATCACTTGGTCGATGTTTCGTGCTTTTTTCGCTTGTTCGAGCGTATGCAGAATCAACGGTTTGCCGTTCAAAGGCAACAGTAATTTACCTTCCAGTCGGGTCGAAAACAGACGCGCCGGAATGATGGCATAAACTTTTTGTTGGTGATTGTTTCCGTGTTGCTCCACGGGATTTTAGGTTAGCACTAAAAGTTTTAAGTTCCAAGTTCGAGGTTCAAAGTTTTTTCAACTTTGAACTTGAAACCAAATTCGCTAAACTCAAACTCGTGCAAAACGAAGAATTCAACCCTATCGATTACAACGCGCCGCTCATCCGGGATTTGATGGAAAACACGCCCGAACCCGCCGCCATCACACCGAACAATCCGCCCTGGAACGGCTGGATCGCTTCGGGCGTTTGGATTTTGAGCGTGTTGGCAATTCTGGTTTTTCCGATTGTCTTTATCGTTCCGTATGTAATCATCAACCGGCAGAACTCGCTCGATTCGATCGGCTCTGACAGTACTGCGATCTTATTGAATTTGATCGCGATCATACCCGCGCATTTTTTTACATTGGGAGTTGCGTGGTTCGTCGCCACCAAGAACAATAAATTTTCGTTGAAAGAAACTTTGGGGCTTAGTTCGGGCGGTTTTCGCTGGTGGTATTATCCGCTCGTGCTGATCGCTTTTTTTGCGGCTGCCGGATTTGTCGGCTATTTGGTGCCCGAAGGCGACAATGAACTGCTGAGAATGCTGCGAAGTTCGCGAATGGCGGTTTATACGATCGTCGTTTTAGCGACCTTTACCGCGCCGCTCGTCGAAGAAGTGGTTTATCGCGGAATTTTATACTCGGCTTTTCAAAGAAGCGTCGGCGTTAAATGGGCGGTTTTTATCGTCACGCTGATGTTTGCAGGTGTTCACGTACCGCAATATTTGGGAAGTCCGGGAACGATCGTGCTGATCTGCCTGCTCAGTCTGGTGCTGACAATGATCCGCGTGAAAACCAGTAACCTTTTGCCCTGCATCATTATGCACACGATCTTTAACGGGATTCAATCGGTTGTTTTATTGATCGAACCCTATATTCAAAAAATAGACTCAAATGCTCAGGAACCGGCGGCTTTTATATTAAAACTTTTCACATAAAAAAAAAGCGGGAGATTTGCGTCTCCCGCTTGCTCAACTAAAAATTAACTGAAAATTAATTGTCTTTAGTGTCTTTTGATTCGGTTTTGGTCGGCACCGTCATAATCGGCGGCGTGGACGTGGTCGGCGATGACTGATTGGAAGGCGTATTGTTTTGTCGCGTATCGTTTGAATCATTTCGGCGACTATTGACCCATCCGCCGCCGTCATCATTTTTTCGCGAGTTGCCGTCATCGTTTCGTGAACCACCGCCGCGGCTTTCGCTGCGTTGACTGTTTTCAAATCTTTGAAAGGTCGGCGTTTGCATATTTTGACGGCGTTCTTCCCTGATCTGAGCCGAAGTCGGCGACGTCGGAGTGTTTGTCGGCGTGGTCGTCGGCGTGGTCGAAACCGGCGGCGGTTGCGTATAGATATATCGCGGCATTCGGCAATCCCAGATACTAAATCCATAACCGTAGCCATACGGCGAACTCCAGCCATAACCGAACGGCAGGAAACACCAACGCGCCGAGTATGGATCAAAAACCCACAAGCCAAAGGTGTTATACATATTCCAGCCGCCGCGATTGAAAGAATTAAGCAACGTGTTGCTCAAAGCACTCTTTTGAAGGCGGTCGTTGATCTTGGCGGATTCTTTGGCGCGGGCTTGACTCCAAATGTCTAATTCATCTTTGTTGTCGCGGTCAAATTTGGCAATTGTTGCCGATTTGCCGCTTAAAATTGCCGATTTGCCGCTTTTAACTTCGGCATTATCATCGCCGACAAAAGCCTTTCCTTTCCAAACCGAAAGTTTTCCGGTGCCGTCCGTCAGAACATCAACGCGAAAGACGCCTGATTTTGTTAATTCGACATCCGCCTTCGGCAGATCGAGCGAAACCTTGAATTCATTTTCGGCATAAACTTCAAAGATCGCGCTGCCCGCTAATAACTTTAATTGAAGATTTTCCAGATCGGTCGTCACGAATTCAAACTGCGAATTTGATCCGAGCCGGACGAATGAGCCCGGATTGAGCAGGATTTCCGCCTTCCCGTTGGCGCCGGTCGTCACTTTGTCGCCGATCTCAAGTCGGTCGCCTTTAAGCAAATATCCGCTTTTGCCGACTTTACGAGCAATCGCAACCTTTCCCTCAACGTAATTAACGCCGCCCGCTTTGGCGGAAATAAGATACATTTCACCGGCGGCTGAAACCGTTTTATCGTCCTGAGCGAATCCAAAATTGGAAAATAACAGACTGAAAACGGCTACTGTAACAGCAAATAGCAGATTTTTTTTCATTTTTTGACTCCTTTTTGGCTAGACTTTTACAGATACTTTAAATCTTTTCGGCTAAAAATACAATATATTTCGTCTGACTGTTAGAGTTAATTGAAAAGCCTTTGGTTGTAAAAAAATAAAAGAACAACCTTTCCAACACGAACGTAATCTAAGAATCTGCTTGCCGCTGTTTGACAGGCTCATATCAAGAGGAATAATTATGGCAACTTATAAAGACCCGGTAAAATGTTTCGCACCGCTCGAAGTAATTGAAAGATTGCTTGAAATCCGCGCGGATTTGGGTTACACGGAAGTTGTTTATCTGGATAGCTCGATCGAATTGGCACAGTTTTTTGACGCTTTCGGCTTCGATGTTTTTGCTTTATCGACATCCAGCAAAAAGTTAAATTACGGCGATTATCAAACGCCGATCGTCCCCGGCGGCGATGCCGTTCACAGTTCGCTGACCGGACACTAAACGCGATGTCGGATTGTGGATTTCGGATTTCGGATTATTTTGAAATTACACGGTTCGGCTGACAACGACAATTACTTAAATATTCAGCAATAATAACTAAGTTTTACAATTTCCAACTACAACTGAATAGGAACGCGGGAAGGTGAATCAAGCAATTGAAAAGCCTCCCGCTTTTTTTGTACGGATCTTTTATTATTTGATCCTCGGAAAATCAGCTTAATCCGCGAAAATCGGCGTCCCATTTCTTAATTCTCTTTCAATGCAGATTTTTCAATCAATTTCTTAAAGTGCTTTGACGATAAACAAAGTTCCATCGTCGTCGAGAAATTTGCGTTCGGTAAAATCGGCGACGGCTTTGCGGATAAAATCGATCATTTCTTTGGCGGGCAGATGAATTCCCGCCAGAACGCAATCAACGAGTCTTTGCTTGCCGAATTCTTCGCCGTCTTCGCGGGCGGCTTCGGTAATTCCGTCCGTGTAGAGAACCAAAACCTGACCTTTCTCAAATTTGATAAAATGCTGATGATAACGCATCTCGCGAAACATTCCGAGAGGCAGATCGCCGTATTCGACAAAGCGGTGTTCGCCGTTCGGTTTGATCAGCAGCGGCGGATTATGTCCGGCGTTTGAAAAGACGAATGTTTTATTGGTCGCGTCGAGACTTCCGTAAATTGCCGTGATAAATTGGTGCGATTCGACCGAATCCCATAAAAGATTGCTGACCTTTGCGAGCGCGATATTCGGCGCGTAACCGATCTGGACGGCAAGCCGGAGCGACGCGCGCAAAAAAGCGGTCAAGAGCGCAGCGGGAATTCCCTTGCCGACCGCATCGGCGACGACAATGCCGATCTGGTCGTCAACAATTCGGACCCAATCGTAATAGTCGCC
>JBBQOA010000337.1:0-5444 GCA_038330465.1 Pyrinomonadales bacterium | reverse complement strand
GGATCTTTATGTGTCGTGATATCCATATTGGTAAACTCCTCTAAAATCATTCTTTCGGTTTTTGTTTAAATTCTTGGTTAATCATTTGTAAATCGTTGCTATACGCCAAGCGAAAATTCTCCCGAATAAACCCATCCAATTAGTCCCCAAAGTACTTCGAATGAAACAGATTCGTGGTCATATTCATCAATGCTCCCGGGCATCATCCAGATTTGGATCGAGTAGATAGTCTTCATTAAGGCGGCGGTTATCGCACCTGCCAAAGGAATATTTAAGGGATTGATTTTCGCATCATTCTTCTACACAATTTCGATTGTTAAAAAACAAAAAAATCACTTCTAAAACTCTTTTTTGACGATTTTTCAAAATCCAAATTTGTAATAGTCACTTAAAAGCAAATGCAACGAGCGTGCCAGCCAAAAGTATCAATATTTATTTGAGAAAAATAAAATTGAGGGTCGAGGGTTGAGGATTATCGCTTGCCCGTTGTGGCATATCACACAATTTGTAAACACCGTTACCGACAAAGACGTGCGGAAAAATTTCGCGAAATAATCCGTGAAATGACCGAGAGTAATAGAAATATTCCACAGTTCAAAAGTTTCAATCGGAATTCTTTTTATCGAGAACCTGCGTTAAAATTACCAGAAGTTTTTCCGCCGTGTAGGGTTTTGCCAGAAATGCCCGGACTGCCGGAGGCTGTGTTTTTTTCGTTTCGTTTATTTCCAGCAAACCGCTCGTGCCGACGATTTTTATCTGCGGATTAATTTCCGAAAGGGTGCGAATGAGTGCCGCGCCGTCCATCAGGGGCATCATCATATCGGTAATGACGACGGCAATTTCACCTTGATGGGCTTGATAAACGGCGAGTGCTTCCACGCCATTCGCGGCGGTCAACACTCGATAGTTAAATTGTTCGAGCGTGATTCGCGTAATTTTTCTAATCGGTTCTTCATCGTCAACCACCAAAACATATTCGCCGCCGCCTTTCAGAATCTCAGCTGTAATCGTTTCGGGGGCTTGCGTTTCTACTGTTTCGATTGCCGGAAGATAAACATCAAAGCGCGTCCCTTTTGCGTTCTCACTGTAAACATTGATAAATCCCAGATGACTTTTGACTATTCCCGCAACGGTCGAAAGTCCTAAGCCCGATCCTTTGCCGATATCTTTGGTCGTGAAAAACGGCTCGAAAATCTTTTCTAGATTTTCTGGCGCGATACCTTTGCCGGTATCACCGACGGTTATCATCACGAATTTTCCGGCTCGCGACTCGTGATGCAGGTCAGCGTGGTCTTCATCAATCAAGACATTTTCGGCTGTCAACGTGAGCGTTCCGCCCTGCACCATCGCGTCGCGGGCATTGACCGCTAAATTCATTAAAACCTGGTGAATTTGCGTCGGATCGGCAGAAACAGTCCAGGGATTATCGGGAATAAAAAATTTGATGTTGATTGATTTAGGCAAAGTATCGCGCAAAATTTTAATGAACTCTTTGATCAGATGGCGTGGCTGTAAAGAAAGCCGGTCGCCTTCCGAGCCGCGGGCGAATGAGAGCAGTTGTTTAATCAGACTCGCCCCACGTTCGGCATTTTCTCGCAATGCCGCCAACCATTGCTGACTTTCTTCATCCGCGTGTTTACGCTGGAGAATCTGCACCGACATCAGCATCGGCGACAAAATATTGTTCATATCGTGGGCGATGCCGCCCGCCAAAGTTCCGATTGACTCCATTCTTTGCGAGCGCAAAAACTGCGCTTCGAGTTGTTTCTTCTCGGTAATGTCGGTGTTCGTCACGAGAAACGATTGCGTCTCACCGCGTTCAATACTGCCCGGTGTCCATTTGCTTTCGACGATTAAAATTTTGCCGCCTTTTGTGAACTGCCGCGTTTCGCCGCGCCACATTTTTTTTTCAAGCACGACTCCTAAAATTTCTTCTAATTGTGCTGAAGAGCCGAATAATTTTTCGTCAAAGTTTTTGCCCAAAACCTCTTCCGCCCGCCAGCCGTAAAGGTTTTCAGCGCTTTTGTTCCAATAGCTGAGTTCGCCTGAAAAGCTGCGGACAAAAGTCGCGTCCAGTGTAATATCAAGAAGTGCGGCTTGCTCGCGGATTTTTTCCTCGCCCCGTTTGCGATCGCTGATGTCGTAGCGGATGGCGACGTATTGATAAGGTTTTCCGCGCCCGTCAAGGAATGGAACGATCGTCGTGTCAACCCAGTAAAACGTGCCGTCTTTCGCCTGATTGCGAAGATCTCCGCGCCACGTTTTACCTCCGGCAATAGTCGTCCACAAATTTCGAATATAATCTTTCGGGTGATAGGCGGAATTGATGATGCGGTGGTCTTGTCCTAACAGTTCGGAGCGGGGGTATTTCGAAATTTCGCAAAACTTGTCGTTGACGCGTGTGATTTTGCCGGTTTGGTCGGTGATCGCCACAATCGCCGATTCGTCGAGGGCGAATTTCAAATCCGCTAATTCTTTGAGCGAACGACGAAGTTCTTCGTCCGGATGCCCGTCTTCAAAAAACGATTCTAGCTCAATAGCTTTAGTTTTGACAGCCTTTTTACTCATTCTCATTCGGCGCATTGTTTATGTTTTTTAAGCGGTAAATCAACTGGTCGCGGGTGATTCCCAAAGTCCGCGCCGCCTGCGATTTATTGCCGCCGCTTTCGCCCAAAGCCCATTCAATCAATGAATTTTCCAGTTTTTTGAGTGACAAGTTATGTAGAGGCAGATGCACAATGCCGTCTTTAATTTCAATTTCGGATGAACCGGACGAGTTTGCAACGACGGATTTTTCAGTTAAATTGGCGGGAAGATAGTTTAGTGTAATTACGTTTTCGTCTTCTAAAATCATCGCCCGCTCGATGACGTTGCGAAGCTCGCGGACGTTGCCGCGCCATTCATATCGGAGCAAAACATCCGCCACTTCGGGCGTAATCCCGCTAATCATTCGGCGAAGGCGCTCTTTTAAGGCTTTGACGAAATGCTCGGCGAGGAGCAAAACGTCGTCGCCTCTTTCCCTGAGCGGTGGAAGGTCAAGCTGTATCACCGACAAACGGTAATATAGATCAAGCCGGAACCGTCCCGCTTCGCCTTCACTTCGCAAATCGCGGTTCGAAGCGGCGACCACACGCACGTCGAGCGGAATATCTTTCAGACCGCCGACGCGCCGAAACACGCCTTCTTCCAAAACACGCAGCAGTTTCGCCTGCAAAGCGATTTCGAGTTCGCCGATTTCGTCCAAGAAAAGCGTGCCGCCTTCGGCTAGCTCGAATAGTCCTTCCTTACGCTGTTTCGCATCGGTGAAGGCGCCTTTTTCGTATCCGAAAAGTTCCGATTCGATCAACTGCGCGGGAAGTGCGGCACAGTTGATCGCCACAAACGGCGCGTCGGCGCGGCTCGAACCGTAATGAATCGCTTTCGCCAAAAGGTCTTTGCCCGTTCCCGATTCGCCTTGCAGCAAAAGGGAAGCGACTTCACTCTCCGCGACTTTGCGGGCAAGACTTAATACTTCTTGAATCGCTGGAGATTCGCCGATGATCTGCGCAAAACTGAAACGACGCGCCCGCTCGCTTCGGACCTTGGTAACTTCTTTTCGCAAATGCCGGGCTTCAAGACCGTTGCGAATCGTAATTTCCAATTCATCCAAATCAATCGGCTTGCCAATAAAATCATACGCTCCGCCGCGCAAAGCCGTAATCGCCTCATCTGCTAAAATGCGTCCCGTAATCATAATCACGATGGCATTCGGTGATTTACCTCTAATCTCCCTGAGAACATCTAGCCCTGATCCGTCCGGCAAATTGATGTCGAGCAGAACCGCCGCCGGTTGTTCATTATCATAAGCGGAAATTGCTTCGGCAACCGTTCCGGCTTCAGCAACTTCAAAACCCCAGCCGCGCAAGGCTTGTGCCAGCGACCAGCGATTCATCTGTTCGTCATCTACGACTAAAATTTTGTCTTTTGCCATTCTTATTTTAGGAGACTAAGTTTATAAATCTACCTTCAAATGTTTTTGAAAAATTTCAATGTAAAACTTATGACCAAGTAACAAGTCAACCAAAGTTTTAAAAAACATTCGTTAAGTGTCTCGCCGACTTCTAAAAGAAATTCTCCTGTCGAATAGCTGTTACTTAATTCTCATTGATGAAATTAAGAGCAATAATCATTCCTTATTTTACTCGAAACTAAAATTATTGTAATGTGCCGATAAAAACAGGAGTTCAAGGGAGATTGGGCAAATAAAACAAGCTAAATTCTGTCTGATAATAGACAATAATTGTTTGTTATCAGACAAAATTATAGGAAGAAGAAGGTCGCATTCATTTAAGAAATAAAAAATTTAAGCGGGGCGCGCGATTTTCTTGTAATCGTCAATTCAAGGTTCGGGTGTTATTTTTTTGCTTTCAGCAATCGAATCGTGCCGAACAAGGTATTAAAAAGATGCGTTTCGGTCGTTTCCAAAAATCCTGCTTCAGAAACTAAAAACGGTAAAAATCCATTAAAATTATCAGCAGTTGTTTCCGCACCGTCGAGCAATTCAATTCCGCGAGAAGCAAACTTCATCAGTAAATTCGCAGGACTTCCCCAATCGGCAATATGCAATTCGCCATCAGGTTTCAAAACGCGCAAAACTTCACGCAAAGTCAGTAATTTATCCGCCCGCGTCAAATAATGAAAAAACAAACTCGAAACGACACGGTCAATTGATTCATCACCGTAAAGCAAAGCAACCGACATTCCCTTATCAAATTGTATATCTATAAATTTTTCAGAGGCTTTTCGTTTGGCAATGGTCAATATTTTCGCATCCCCGTCAATGCCAGTAACTTCTACTTTCGGATATGTTTCCATGATTAAAATGGCGAGCGTTCCCGTGCCGCACGCCAAATCTAAAACGCACTGACCATCAACGAAATTAGCTTGTTCGATCAAAGCCATTTTGAATTTCTTTTCGCGCTTAGTCAGATGAACAACTGCATCATAAAACGGAGTCAAAAAATCATAGCCCAGAGCCGGAATATATTTTTCATCTTTCATATCAATTTTAATTGTTTCAACGACTCGCCAATCAATTTTCCGCGTATAATATTCATTCCGCAGGCAAACGTAAACTCGCCCGTCTTTTCAGGCATAAATTCAATCGGTGTAGTCTTATAAACCGGCAGAACTTTGGCAATACCGAAATCGCCGAAAACTACCTGCTCACTACACGAAGAAGTTTCGTCGCGGTAAAAATTGAGGCGCACGGGAACGCCGCTTTTAACCACTATCACATCAGGCGAATAACCGCCTTTGACCGTTACCATTATCTCTTGAACGCCTGTTTCATTGGTTTCGGCGGAAACTTTTTCGCGTTTCCCGAAAAATACCACAAAACGAAAACGATTAAAACAACTCCACCGATGATAACCAAAATTTTTGTTGTATCCATAAAAAAAATT
>JBBQOA010000336.1:0-5454 GCA_038330465.1 Pyrinomonadales bacterium | reverse complement strand
TCACGTCATTGACCGCCTGCACGACGACACCGGCGTTTAAGGGCGAAATAACGCTCGGCGCCTGTCCGTTTTGAAACGGCGTTTCGCTGAAATACGAAACGTCGTCGATGATGATATCGCAGCCCGCCGTGCGCAGGTCTTTAATGTTTTGCGCAAAGCTTGTGATGCTTGTAAAAGCGGTCGCAAAATAAAGCTGCGCGCCGGGCGCCGTATCATAGACGATCTGGAGCATCGCCGTGCCTTCGTCGCCGGTACCGGCTTGTCCCGTTAAAACGTTGACCGTCGGCGGCAGATCGCCCGAAGCCTGTCCGAGCGCGAGGCTATTGACGCCGTCCGAAAGCACACCGATCTTGAGTCCGGTGCCGGTCGCGCCCGTTAATTGGCGGGCGATATTGGCGCGGTGCGTGATATCGCCCTGCGAGACCACCGTGCCGGTCGTCGGGATCAGATTATTTGAAAGAATCGAGTTGAGATATTCGCGAACGTTTTCGGCGCGATTTCCAAAATTTTCCGAAGTTTTGGTTTTGATGACTAACGGCGAAGCAGCAGTCGGCGTTTCAAAAAGACTCATTTCCGGCGAACGCTCGATCTTGTTGGTCATCGCGTCCATTTTCGGCTGAATGAAGATAATTTCATCCATTCCGGCGAGCGCTTCGATCGCGGCGATCGGAAGCCGTGCCGTGACGCTTCGGTATTGCGGCAGCGAAGCGATGATGACGGCGTTAATATCTTTTAATTTCTGCAGCAATTTAGTGTTGACGTTCGCCGTCATATCAATGTCAATATATCCGCTTTCGTCAACTTTCAAATCCGTGTCGAGCGTTTGCACGCCGCTCGCGATCGCTTCGTTGCGCTCCATTTTGATCTGATAAAGCAGGCGCGAATCGATTTTTTGCTGGGCGGGCGTCCGCGATTCTTTTTCTTGTTCGAGTGCTTCGATTTGGCGAAGCGCCTGCGGGGCGATCTTTCCGTTGTCTTCAGCCGTGATTATCAGCGAAGATCGTTCGGTCGTCGCGGCGGCGGTTTTTGAACTGCCGGAAAATGATCCGCTGACGCTAAAAATAGCAAAAGAGATCAGCGCTAAACATATTAAGAGAATGAGGTTTTTCCTCAAACGATTTTTGGGTTTGGTTGATTTGTCAAAGTGACTTGGATTTTTTGATCCGGGTTTTTTCATAAATTACTCCTTGGTCTGTTTCTTTTTTTTATAAATAAAATTGCGTTTTACACGATTTACAAAACTTTCTCAGTCGCGCAGCCGATTGTTCGGGTATTAGATCGATCGTCTTTTCGGGAATCGACAAAAGCCTTTGAAAAGATGATCTTGAAAATCACTTTCGGGCGGCATTCAGCGGTCTAAAAGTTTATTGATCATTCAATGGATTTTTCTGCTTTTTCGGTCAATCGGGAATGACCGAAAGCCGGCTAGCTGCAAAATGGAAGATCGGGCTCACCGAATTTATTGATCATTTTTACTCTCGAATCAGAACAGCGGAAATTAAAGAGCAAAAAGCCAAAATTTTTAATTATTAAATTAAATACCATCAATAAACGGAAATGTCATTTTAAAAATGGTAAAAACAAAAATTCTTGACAAAAATTGACAATCATCAAAACCGTTCGATAATTTAAGGACCAACTTTTATTTAAAAGTGATCTTGCCAAAATATTTTTTTAACGCCAAGTCGGAAAGCCAAAAGGTTGAAAGTTTATCCAAACTCAACAAAGCATTTCCGAAAAAAAACTTGGCGGCTTGGCGACTTGGCGGCTTGGCGTTAAAATTTTTCGGTTGAATTTCTCAATATTCTAGAAAGATGTCCAAAGTTAAATTTGTCCAAAAGACCGCCGAGTGGGTTTTCGAGCCGTGATAAAATGAAATATTCAACCCGTCTATTTCGGGAAAATATTTAACCGGGAAGAATTTTATGTTGAGAACGATCTTTTTCAGAGTCCTGTTGGTTGGCTTTTTTATGTTGTTTTTGCCGGACATTATTCAGTCGCAAGCCGCAATAACCGATTCGTTGAATCGCCGTATTGCCTCATTGAATGATTCGCGCCCTGATCAAGGTCTGATCTTCGGGCATCTCTTAAAGAAGCAAACTGTGCCGAATTTTTACACCCGGAGCGATGGGAAATACGAGCTCGTCTGGGCGGATGAATTTGATAAAGCGGGCAAACCCGACCCGGCAAAATGGAGCTATGAAACGGGTTTTATCCGCAACAACGAATCGCAGTATTATACCGACCGACGGGAAAATGCCCGCGTCAAAAAAGGGAATCTGGTGATCGAAGCCCGCAAAGAAAGGTTCAATAATCGGGAATTTACCACAAAGACCGACCCGAATTGGCGATTTAACCACGAGTTTGCGGAATTTACTTCGGCGAGCCTGACGACGATCGGCAAAGCCGAGTGGAAATACGGCAAGATCGAGGCGCGCGCAAAATTGCCGAAAGGCGCGGGCGCGTGGTCTGCCATTTGGATGCTCGGCGCCAACTTCAAAGAGGTTGGCTGGGCAAAATGCGGCGAGATCGACATTATGGAAAACGTCGGATTTGAGC
This sequence comes from Pyrinomonadales bacterium, assembly GCA_038330465.1. GTDB lineage: Bacteria > Acidobacteriota > Blastocatellia > Pyrinomonadales > Pyrinomonadaceae > JAFDVJ01. Next base: position 2,895 of record JBBQOA010000336.1, on the reverse strand, counting down.
CGCTGAGGATCTACGGCACCGTTCACACGGCAGCCTACAATCACACGCAGGGAACTGAGCAGGGCAAGCAGCTTGAGGTTGCCGATCCCGCCGCGGCATTTCACGTTTATGCGATCGAATGGACGCCCGAAAAGATCGATTTTCTGGTCGATGGAAAAGTCTATTATACGTTTGTCAACGAACATAAAACTGCCGCCGAATGGGCGTTCGACCAAAATTTTCACCTCAAGATCAACAGCGCCGTCGGCGGCGATTGGGGCGGACGAAAAGGAATTGACGATCGATCGTTTCCGCAAAAAATGTATATCGATTATGTGCGGGTTTATCAGCTCAAAGAAGCTTCAAAATAATCAATAAAAACATTGCTGGATTTTGGATTTTGGATTTTGGATTTTGGATTGCGGATTTAATACCGAGTTGAGTGAAAAAATAAGATTTATTAGCCCAGAGATAAACGCGGACGAACGCCGATAAATCAATAAAAATCCGCTTATCGTCCGCGTTTATCTCTGGGCTAAATTTTATCTGACATATTTACGCAACCCGGTAAATTAGAAACCTGCGAATTTCAATGGTTAATAAACGAGCGTCTGGATCGCGTGCGGCGGGATCGCGGCTTCCGCCGCTTCGATGCCAATGCTCAAATTATATTTCACTTCCTTGTCGCTCTGGTTCATGACGACGGTGACGATCTTTCCGTCGGGATTTTGAAAAGATGTTGTCAACATCTGACTGCGGCTTGCCGCGCTGCCAATGCGCTTTGCGCCCGGCGCGATGAATTTCGAAAAATGTCCGATGTAATAATACGACGGCGTATAGATCAATTCGCCGGTGCGGGTGTCGGCGTGAAGCGGCGAAAGGCAAAAATTGCCGACGTGATTCGGTCCGCCCGTTTCGTCCAATAAAACGTTCCAGTCCGTCCAGCCGACCGTTCCGTTATTGAAGTCATTGATCATCGACCGCCCGTAGCGTTCGCCGTTGCCCCAAAATTGGTAGCGCGCCGGATCGAACCGTTCGACCGTGCCTTCGGTAAAGATCAGATTTTTATCCGGATAAGATTCGTGAACGAGTTCGACATTCTCGAACATCGGATCGCCGCCGCTCCACGGTTCGTACCAGTGAAAACCGATTCCCCAGACATATTTCGCCGCCTGCGGATCGCCAAGAATCGTATCGACGCGCTGCGTGATGAGATCGCGGTTGTGATCCCAGATAATGATCTTTTTATTGCTCAAACCGGCTTTGGCAAGCGTCGGTCCGAGATAGTTTTTGAGAAAATCGCGTTCTTCTTCCGCCGTATAAATGCACGATTCCCAGGTTTGCGTCGCCATCGGTTCGTTCTGGATCGTCAAACCCCAGATCGGAATGCCTTCCTTTTCGTAAGCTTGGATGAATTTCACGTAATAATTCGCCCACGGCTGATAAAATTCCGGCAAAAGACTGCCGCCCTTGAGCATCGACCCGTTGCTTTTCATAAAAGCGGGCGGGCTCCACGGACTCGCAAACAGCGTTAATTTTCCGCCCGCCGTCGCGATCGCCTGTTTGATCAACGGAATCCGAAACTCGCGGTCGTGTTCGATGCTGAAAGTATTAAGCGCTTTGTCGCCGTCGGCAATATATGTATAACTCGCGCTCGAAAAATCGCTGCTGTGGATCGTCGTCCGCCCGAGCGTATAGCCGATGCCTTTTGTGCGGCTGTAATAGGCGTCGAGAAATTCACGCTGTTTGGCTTTCGACAATTTGGCAAAAACTTCGGCGCTCGCGTCCGTCAGCGCGCCGCCGATCCCGAGGAATGTCTGGAAACTCTTTTGCGGATTGACGAAAACGCTGATCTCGCCTTCGAGCGGCTGCCGTTTTTCGATGAATTTAAGCCGCGCGGTTTCGGTCAGTTTTTGATCCGTATTTTCGGCGGTCGTATAAACGACGACGGTTTTTCCCGCGCCGGTAAATTTTTTCGACGGCGATTTCGAACCGACCGTTTGTTTGGCGGTTTGCCCAAAACCGATCGTTGAAAGCGCCAACAAAAGAAGGATAACGATAAAGTTTTTCATAATTTTATTTTTCGAATACGTTGTTCCGATGCGTAACTCCCATTTATTAAAGCCTTTCTTTATTTAACAACAAAATCACTCATTATCCCAATGCATCGTGCGTTTGACGGCTTTTTTCCAGCCGTTGTAAAGTCTTGTTCGTTTGGCTTCGTCCAATGCGGGTTCGAATATTCTTTCGATCTTGCGGCTGTCGATAATGTCTTCTTTTTTCCAAAGACCGACCGTGATGCCCGCCAAATATGCCGCGCCGAGCGCGGTCGATTCGATCACTTCGGGACGTTCGACGCGCGTCCCGAGAATGTCCGCCTGAAACTGCATCAGAAAATTATTCGCGCAGGCGCCACCGTCAACCTTGAGTTCGGCAAGCTCGATCCGCGAATCTTCCTGCATCGCGTTCAAGATATCTTTTGTTTGATAGGCGATCGATTCGAGCGTCGCTTTGATGATGTGATCTTTTCCCGTGTCGCGCGTCAGCCCGAAAATCGCGCCGCGCGCATACATATCCCAATACGGCGCGCCAAGTCCGGCAAATGCCGGAACGACATAGACGCCCGTTTCGCCTTCGACTTCAAGCGCAAATTTCTCCGATTCAGATGCCGTCTCAAAAAATTTCAAACCGTCGCGGAGCCACTGCACCGACGCGCCCGCGATAAAAACGCTGCCTTCGAGCGCGTAATAAACCTTATCATTCAATCCCCAGGCAATCGTCGTCAGCAATCCGTGTTCCGAATACTGAACCCGTTCGCCCGTATTCATCAGCATAAAACAACCCGTGCCGTAGGTGTTTTTCGCCATTCCGGGCGCAAAACACGCCTGCCCGAAAAGCGCGGCTTGCTGATCGCCC
>JBBQOA010000335.1:0-5455 GCA_038330465.1 Pyrinomonadales bacterium | reverse complement strand
CGACTCTTTTAGAGGAGACATTTTATGAATCTATCGAAAAATAAATTTACTTTCGCGTCTGTTCTGACCGCATTTTTGACGGTCATTTTTTTAACAGGCGCGGCATTCGCGCAATCCGATTCGCGGATTTCGGGAACAATTACTGATGCCAACGGCGCGATCGTCGCAGGCGCCAATGTCACCGTCAAAAACGAAAAGACCGGTGAAGAAAGAACCGTCGTCGCAAAATCCGACGGCACATTTATCGTCGTCGCGCTTAAACCGTCAACTTATATGGTCACGGCAAGCGCAAACAATTTTGAGAATTTTGTCCAACAAAATATTGAACTGCTCGTTGGGCAGACAACCAATGTCGCGGTGATTTTACAAGTCAAAGGCACCGTCGTCAAAGTTGATATTCTTTCCAACGAAGAACTTGCGATCAATACTTCGTCGGCGAGTATGAGCGCGAACGTCAATCAGCGCGAAGTCCAGGGCTTGCCGGTCAATGGTCGCCAGCTTTCGCAGCTTTATCTGCAAGCTCCGGGCGCGGTCAACAGCGGCACGGGCACCTTCGGCGACATTCGTTTTACGGGTCGCGCCGTTCAGCAAAACGTCGTCCGCTATGACGGCGTCGAAGGCTCGGCGATCATTGACGCGAGTCCGGGGAATTTGAACGGCGAGGTTCCGTCGCCCTTTCGTCTGCAATCGAGTCTCGAAAACGTTCAGGAATTTCGCGTCGATTCAAGCAATTTTCCCGCCGAACAAGGCACCGGAACAGGCGGACAAATTTCGGTCGTCACCAAATCGGGCGGCAATCAGTTTCACGGTTCGGTGTTTGAATATCTGCGCCGCGACGCGCTCGATGCGCGAAACTATTTCGACAATGTGACGGCGGGCGTGCCGAAGAGTAAATTAACGCTCGACCAATTCGGCGGCTCGATCGGCGGACCGATCATCAAAGACAAATTTTTCTTTTTCTTTTCGTATGAACGGTATCGCGGTCGGTTCGGTTTGAACTTTGTCGAAGCCGCGCCGAGCCTCAGTCTCGCGCAGCCGGGCGCATTGATCCCCGGAACTTCAACGCTCGTCAATCCGGCGATCCAGCCGTATATCACGGCGTTTCGTTCAGCCAACGCAACGGTTATTCCGGGCGCGTCATCAAACGGCAGTTTCGACATTCTGCAATTACAGGACAACGAAAAAACCGACGAAAAGGCTTACGCGCTGCGGCTCGATTATCAGATCAACCAGCTTAACAAGATCTATTTCCGATTCTTCCGCGACGACGGCACCGACGTCGCGCCCGAAGGCATTTCGGGTCGCGTCACGGCGATCGAAGCCGTCCCGCAAAACGGCGTCTTCGGTTTTCAATCAATTCTCAACAGCAGCGGTTCGCTGATCAACGAATTCAAACTCGGCTACAACGGCGCCCGCACACGCATCAACGGTTCGGCACCGGTCGTCAACGGTTTGGATTTTTCAAATCTGATCCTCAACATCAGCGGCAGCGTCGCCAACACCGGAATTGCCGGACAAGGCACTTCGTCGGGTATCTCGATTCCGGGCGGATTGGTTCGCGCCAATTCGGCAACCAACGGACGCGGACAACCCTACACGCCGTATTCACTCGGTTTTATTGACAGTCTGAACTGGATCAAAGGCAATCACAACGTCAAATTCGGCGGCGAAGTTCGCCTTATCCGGCTTTACACCGACCGCCTTGGCGGAACGACTTATACGTTTTCAAACCTCAACGCGTTTTTGGCGAATACGCCAGCTTCGGTGCAATATCTCGGCGACGTCAGCGACGTCAGTCCGTTTAACGGCTTGAGCGGTCAGCCGGAAGCCAAACAGGAATACTACATCGCTTACGCGCAGGACGAATGGAAGATACGTCCCGGTTTTACGCTCAGCTACGGGTTGCGTTACGAATATTACGCGCCGCTCCGTGAAAAAAATAACAAACAGGTTTTGCTCGATATTACAACCGGAACATTAAAGCCTTCGGAGACCGCGGCGTTCCTCTCATCGAAAACCAATTTCGGTCCGCGGATCGCGGCAACCTGGTCACCGAATATCGGCGGCAACGGATTTTTCAGCGGCGGCAAGACGATCATTCGCGGCGGTTTCGGTATCTATTACGGTCCGGGACAAACCGAAGATCAGATTCAGCCGATCGAAAGCGACCGCATTTCGTCAACCATTTCGAGCGGTTCGCTGCTTGCCTTTCCGGCAAATATTCCGGCGATCATCGCCAATTTCAACGCGAACCCGACCAATCGTCAGTATCAGCCGCGCGCTTACGCCAACAACTATAAAATTCCCGAGCAAGTTTTCCAATATACTTTCTCGTGGCAGCAGCAGCTCGGCTACGGTCTTGTTTCGACCATTGCCTACGTCGGCAGTCAGGGACGCAATTTGTTCCTGCGAAGCGTCGCCAACAAAATTTTGCCGGGTCAGACAACGATCCTCAACGGCGCGAACTTGCCGACCGGCGTCGGCGTCATCAACCGCACCAACGCGGGCGGACAAGTGATCGGCGTCAATACGGTTCGCGAGTTCGATATTCTCTCCGGCGCGACGCAGAATCGCCCCTTTGCCGAAGTTGACTACAAAACATCGGGTGGCGATGACAGCTACAATGCGCTTCAGCTTTCGATCGTCCGCAGTTTCAGCAGCGGTCTGACGATGAATGCACAATATACTTTCGCTAAATCAGAAGGCTTGACCGCCGGTTCGAACGAAGCGCGAACTTCGGCGCAGCTCGATAATTTTGAAGCTGACCGCGGACGCAACAATTTCGATGTCCGCCACACGTTCAACATCAGCGCGCTTTATGAACTGCCGATCGGCAACAACAAGAAATTCGATTTCGGCAAAACGGGCAACTTCCTGCTCGGCGGCTGGCAAGTCGGCGGAATCGTCAATGCCCGAAGCGGCGTGCCGGTCGAAGTGCTCGTTGTCCGTCCCGATGTCGTCGTTCAATGCCAGATTGCGGCAGGTTGCCCGAACGGCGCCGGCGGATTTTTCGCGAATGGTTTCGTTGCCAATCTGCCGTCATTCGGCACGAGCTTTCCGTCATTGCCGTCCGGCTTTGTCGCGGTCGTCAACACACCCGGCGGCGGCGCATCGCGCAACATTCGCCGTCCGAATCTGGTTTCGGGAGTTGATCCGTATTTGAACAACGACCGCAACTTTATCAATCCGGCGGCGTTCGCGATTCCCGATCCCGGCACGTTTGGCAATTTCCCGCGCAACGAACTTTCGGGTCCGAACTTTAAGCAGGTCGATCTGATCTTGGCGAAAAAATTCCGCATTACTGAATCAATGAATTTTGAATTCCGAACGGAACTTTTCAACATCTTCAATCAGGCGAATTTCTCCAACCCGTCAACGACGCTTGGGAACGCACTGCCGAGCTTGAGTTTTAACGGTACGGTTTATTCGGCAAGCACCTCGAACGTCGTCCAACCCGGACAAGCCTTCACGCAAGGCGCGGCGGGTTCGACCTTCGGTTTGCTTCGTTCGACCGTCGGACGCACGGTCGGTCTCGGAACCAACCGCCAGATCCAATTTGCCTTCCGCTTCAACTTTTAGAACAAGGGGCAGGTCATTAAACAAAAAAAAGACGAGTCGGCTAACGGCTCGTCTTTTTTATCGTCTGAAATACTTGCCCGAAAAACATAAATCAATTAACTTTAAGTCATAACAAATGTCCTGATTTTTCTATCGCCGAAGTTTAGGTGCTGATAGTATTTTATTTCAGCCTCATTCACGAGGCTTCCGCCGATAGGCGCAATTAGCCGCGTCCGTTGACCGCGCGGTAAAACGATACTCAAACTCTCAAGGGCGTTTTAACGTCCTTGAGAGTTTGGCTTTAGCCATATTAAAACGATGCCCGATTCCGTCTATTCCGAGATTAATTTTCACATCACTTGGCATACTAAAAGCAATTTGCCATTGATCAAACCTGCAATCGAAACAAAACTCCATCAATTCATAAAACACAAAATAATCAAAACTCCCGAAGTTTATTTTCACGCCGTCGGCGGCATCGAAGACCATATACATCTTGCTGTCAGCGTTCCGCCGAATTTGTTAATGAGCGATTGGATCGGAAAATTAAAAGGCGCAAGTTCGTATGAAATCAACCAATCATCAAGTCATAAATTATTACAATGGCAGCGCGGTTACGGCATCGTCAGTTTCGGCACAAAAGATTTACAATGGGTAATCAATTACGTTTTGAATCAAAAAGAGCATCATAAAAAAGGCACGACACACGGTAGATTGGAAAAGATCACAAATGAAGATGGCTAAAGCCAAATGACAAGGACGTTAAAACGCCCTAAAATCAATTATCAATCGCCGACCGCGCCGTCAACGGACGCGGCTAATTGCCGCGAAGCGCGGAAACTCGGCGAAAGCCGCCTGAAGCAAATAACATTTTCAATGCAATCTTGAAATTCGTATCATTCGAAATCAATGACTTGGTAATTTTAAGGGGAAATTTTATGTTGGTCGAAATGGATTACAAACAAATAGTCGGCGAAGTAAAGGAACGCAACAGATTTTTTAAAGCTTTGCAGGAAATTCAAAAGATCGCCGAGAATATTGACGAAAACAATTTTGAAGCGAAATCCAAGTTAATCGCGGAAACGTGCAAAAAAGCGTTGAAAAGTCGCCCGAACATACTTTCTAAAAAGACGAAACAATTATTAAAAGATTATGAATACGCGGCTGAATACATTTTGAGCGGTGAATTTATCGAACAATTCGAGGTTTGATGATTGGGTTCTGTTGACATTTTGTATGACAGTCGGCGATTAACCGGCTCTCCGCGCTTCGCGGCACTTATCCACGCTGTTTACGGCGTGGTCAAGTTGGATTTGATAAATTGAGCGCGTTTTAACGTGCTTAAAATTGGCTTAAGCCAGAGACAAAAGGACGTTAAAACGCCCTCTTGTCAGTTTAAATTACCGACCACGCCATAAATGACGTGGCTAAGTGCCGCGAAGCGCGGAAAACCCTGTCAACAAAGCTGAAACCAAATTTCATCGGAACCTAATCATTCTTACAGATAAAAAATACAAAAACTTTCCGCAAAGGCGGTTGTTATCCAACTTCGTGATAAAGATTCAAATCATTTGGCTTTTATCGCCTGCCGTCACGCACAAATTTTTTCGCTCTTTGATTCTGAAAATGACCGCGAAGAAAGTCATTTTCTTGAAGAAATTTCTAACTTTGAAGCCGAAATTCTTTCTCAATATTTGCAGACCGACCGCGCGATGGAAAAAAGATTCGGCGGATTTACGAGCGAAATATTGATAACTGATAAAAATTCTGAAATTTTTTATCACGAAAAACCGGCATAAATGGCTGACGATCTAATTTTTCAGATTTATTTTCAATAAATCTCTCAAACTGAGTCACAATAAATCCTTAAACAAAGCGCGGACAGAACTTCCCGCGA
>JBBQOA010000334.1:0-5457 GCA_038330465.1 Pyrinomonadales bacterium | reverse complement strand
AGGCATAATGATTTGCACCACAGAGACACAGAGGACACAGAGTAAAAAAAATCTTCAAAATCTCTGTGTCCTCTGTGTCTCTGTGGTGAGCTATTTCTTGGCAGTTTCGCGTTTCTCGACGACCTTTTGCCAGAGGCTTTGATTCAAGGATTTATACGCGGCTTCGATCACTTCGACGGACGCGAGCGCGTCTTCGGGTTTAGTCAAAAGCTCTTCGCCGCTGACAATTGCGTTGCGAAAATTTTCGATCTTCGATCTAAAGGCTTGAACTTTGTCGTAGCCTTTGCCGAAAACCGTCCAATCGGGCGACGAATTTAATTTATAACGCGACTCGCGCCAGCCGATGTGGAGAGTGCCGTTGGTGCCGTAAACGCTGATGAAATTCGGCAATTCTTTGTTGATGCCCCACGTCAGATCAACGCTCGCGGCAATTCCGTTTTCGGTTTTTGCCAGCAGTTTGACATTTTCATCGACCGATAAATTTTGCGTTCCCGAAGTTTCAAGCGCGAGAACGTCCGTGATCGCGCCGAGAAAATAGCGAATGATATCGACCGAATGCGTCCCGTTATCGATAAGGACGCCGCCGCCGGAAACTTCTTTTTGAGAGTTCCAGCGCTTTGACATATCGACTTTCGCGGTGAACGCATTTTCAAATTGAACGACTTCGCCCAAAACGCCCGACGCTAAGATGGCTTTCGCTTTGACGACATCTTCGCAGTAACGAAACTTGGTCGCCATCGTGAAAACAACGCCGGTTTTCCCGGCAGTTTCGATCATTGACTTTGCTTCGCTGACCGAAAGACAAAGCGGCTTTTCGCACAAAACGTGCTTGCCCAAATTCATAAAAAATTCGGCAATTTCAGGATGCGTATTCGGCGGCGTCGCAACGATCACGGCATCGAATTCGGAATTTTCCGCGAGCGTCTTGTAATCGGCAAAACTTTTCGCGCCGAACGGTTCGGCAAACGCTTTTGCAGAATCCTGATTGATGTCGGCAACTGCAACGATCTCGCAGCACTTGCTTGTTTGAAACGCCTGCGCGTAAGTCTGAGCGATTCCGCCCGTTCCGATGAGTGCAAATTTTAGTTTATTCATAAGATTTTTTTGCCGCGGATAAACGCGGATTTCGCGGATAAGAATTTTGCTGATTCAATTCTTAAGAATTTTTAGCCGCGAGTGAACATTGATTTCACAGATAAAAAATCGGCAGATTTAATCCGCGTTATCCGCGTTTATCCGCGGCTAAATTTTTGTATTTATTTAATTCTTGCAGTTTCAACCGCTTCGCGGATCGAATCGGCTAAGAATTCGATATGCTCTTCGGTGTATTTTTCGTTGATCGGCAGAACTAAAATGTCGTGCAAGCCTTTGATCGTTCCTTGAAAATTATCGTCGTTGTAATCGACCGCTTCCGCACGCGCCAAGTTAAACGGATAGTGACTGTCGCCGAACGTGTTCTGGTCGCGAAAAACCATACATTTATAAGCCGGTTTGACAACGTAGCGCGGCGCCGAAGCGACGTCGTAAACTTTCAAGGCTTTGGCGAGTCCGACCGCGCCCTCTTCGATCTTCGCGTCGTCCACGCGCAGACAGAATTTCCAGTAAGTCATCGTCGAATTTTCGGCAGGTTTGTAGCTTTCGATGCCGTCGATGTCGGCGATTCTTTGATCGAGCAGCGCCGCCATTTTCTGACGTTGCGCGACCGAAAAATCGAGTTTTTTGAGTTGTTCATGCGAAACTGCCGCCTGCAGTTCGGTCATCCGGTAATTCAAGGACGCGAAATAATGATCGGGATTCGGGTCGCCGTAGCCCCACGCTTTGTTGATGAAAAGATACATTCGGCGGGCGATCTCATCATCATCGGTGACGACGATTCCGCCTTCACCGGTCGTCATCTGTTTGCCTTGCTGGAAAGAAAACGCGCCGATCTTGCCGATCGTGCCGGCATATTTGCCGTCGCACATCGCCAAGAAACTTTGCGCCGTGTCTTCGATCACCGGAATTCCGCGCGCGTCGGCAAGTTCCATGATCGCTTTCATCTCACACGGATTTCCGAACAGATGAGTGACGATGATCGCTTTCGTACGTTCGCTTAAAACTTTTTCGATCGTTGCGGCGGTGACGTTCAAAGTCTGCGGGCAAACATCGGCAAAAACCGGAATCGCGCCCTGAAAGATGATCGGCGTCAGCGCGCCCATATCGGTCACGGAAGTCGTCACGATCTCGTCGCCCGGATTCGGATTGATCGCGGCGATCGCGACGTGGACGGCGGCTGAACCTGAATTACAGGCGTAAGCATATTTAACGCCGAGCTTTTCGGCGAATTCTTTTTCAAGCAGCTTGCCGTATTTCCCTTTGGTCGTGATCAGCACGCCGCTTTGCAAAACTTCCGTCACGGCGGCAATTTCCTCCGCGCCGAAAGTGCGCCCCGAAATGTCCTGATCTGATGGTAATTTGATGATTTCTATTTCTAATGTCGGTGTCATAATTTTTATTTTTTGTCGCGGAAGGGTGAAAAGGACAAAAACAAACGTCCAAAAAGTTGGTCGGATCCAAACAATCACTTTTCTACTTTTTCACTTTCCCACTTTATATTTTCTGTTGGTAATGAAGTTTCAATACTTTCATTTTTCCCAAAAATGCGCAGTTTTGAAAGCCGCGAAAGTAATTTCAAATGCCCGAAGATCGTTCGCGCCGTTTTCATTTTCGAGAAACCGAAGAGGCGAACTTCGAGCACCGCCGGATATTCGACGATCCGCCCGCCTTTGAGATCCAATCTTCCGAGCATTTCCGCGACGCCTAAGAAACCTTTTTCACGGATCGGCAGGTCAATCACCGACGAGCGCCGGTAAACGCGGAAACAACTCGTATAGGTCGCGAGCTTGGCGCGTAAAGTTCGGCGGTAAAGCCACGACGCGCCTTTTGACAAAAACAAACGCCAATTCGGCACATTTCGGACGCCGCCCGCTTTGTGATAGGGCGAAGCCGTCACGAGATCGACCGTTTCCGTCAAAAGCGGAAGCATCCGGACGAGTTCGTGCGGGTCGTAGGTACAATCGCAATCCATCGAGCAAACGATCTCGGTCGCCGCCGCTTTGATTCCCGTCATAATGCCCGCCGCGACGCCTTGATTTGTTTCGTGCCGGACGATCTCGACGTTTTCGCGTCCGCCGAAAAGCTCGTTCAATTTGCCGAGCGTTTGATCCTTGCTGCAATCGACAACGAAAATAAAATTTGCCTGAAAACCGTTTTCCGACAAATTCGCTTCGACGCTTCGCAAAGTATTCGCTAAATACGGCAGCGACGCTTCTTCGTTGTAACACGGAATAACAACCGTAATTTCGGATTTCGGATCTCGGATTTCGGATTTCTTGACCTCAATCGGGTTCGCGGCTCGCGACTCGCGGCTCGCGGCTCTGATTTCATTTTTTAATCCAAGAAATTCCGCCGCGTCGCAAAAATCGTATTTCTGGATATTTTCCTTAAGGATCCATTCCATTTTGTCGAGCTTGCGGTAATGACGTATGCGATTGTAGTGCGACGCCGCGTTGATGCGCGGCTGTTCGGGGTCGAGTTCCCAAACGTGAAAATAAAAAACAAACGGTTCCGCCTGATTTTCGTGCCATTCGCGAACGGCTTTCCGCATCAGCGTGTAGGGAAACTGCCGAAAATAATTGCCGCCCGAGATCGGCAGCAGTCCGACGCCCAAATTGCGCGTCGAATACGGAAATTCCCAGATCGCTTTGCCGCCGGTGTGAATTTGATGCGCAAAACGTTTGTTTTTGTCGGATTTGCGCGTTGGCATAAAAGACGCGTCATAGACAAAACCTTCTTCCGCCAAAACGTCGAAGATCCACGAATCTTTTTCGTAACTGAGTTTTTCCGCCGCGCGGTAACCGATGATCTTTTGTCCGCCGGCATCTTCCAAAATGCGGTTTGTCCGGCGCAGATCTTCGCGAAATTCTTCATCCGTCAGATTCTTTAAACTGCGGTGATAAAATCCGCGTGAAGCGATTTCGTGTCCGCGCGCCGCGATCTCCCGAATGAGCCGCGGATTTTTTTCGGCGATCCAGCCCAACACAAAAAATGTCGCTTTCGTGTTGAACTCGTCAAGCAGATCGAGCGTCTTTAAGGTGTTTTTTTCGTAACGCGGTTCAAAATTCGACCAGTTTCTCTGCTGGATCAAATTCTCGAACGCGCCGACGTGAAAATAGTCTTCGACCAAAACAGTCAAAAGATGTTTTTTGCTTGGGGTATTTTGATTCATTGAAAATTTTATGACAGAACCCTTTGAACCGTCGCCGCGCCTTTGAACTTGGTGCCGAATTTTTCCTCGATGATCTTGACGATGCGCTTTGCCGCTTTGCCGTCGCCGAACGGATTCGAAATTTCTTTGACCGATTTTATCCAGGTATCGATCGCATAATTTTCTTCGAGCATCCGCATCAAGGTGTGCGGATTTCCGCCGACAAGTTTGGCAACGCCCGCCCTGATCGCTTCGAGGCGTTCGGTGTTTTCGCGCAGGACAAAAAGCGGTTTGCCAAGTGACGGCGCTTCTTCCTGAACGCCGCCCGAATCCGAAACGATCAGCCAACTGCTTTTCATCAAAGCGATAAAATCCTGATAATCGAGCGGCTCAAGCAAAAAAATGCGTTCTCCGTCTGCCAAAATCTCATTGGTTACTTCCTGCACATTCGGATTCGGATGAACCGGAAAAAACAAACAAACGTCTTTTCTCTTTTCAACAAACTTGCGCAAAACTTTGAGATTTCCGCTCATTCGCTCGCCGAAACTTTCGCGCCGGTGCGTCGTCAGCAAAATTCTTTTAAGACCTTTTGTTTCTTCGATCAATCCGGTAATTCGGTTGCTCGGCGTTAAATTTTTCAAAATATGTTGCAGCGTATCAACAACCGTGTTGCCGGTCACGAAAACCTTTTCGGTCGGAATACTTTCCGCCAACAGATTGCGGCGGTTGCGTTCGGTCGCGGCAAAATGAAGATTGGCGATCTGCGAGACCAGCCGGCGGTTTAATTCTTCGGGAAACGGACTGTAAAGATTGCCCGAACGAAGTCCGGCTTCGACGTGCCCGACGGCGATTTGCCGGTTAAAACCGGCGAGAGCACCGGCAAGAGTCGTTGTCGTATCGCCCTGCACAAGAATCAAATCGGGTTTTTCTTCCGCCAGAATTTTATCGAGCTTGGCTAAGATCCGCGAACAGATCTCGTTCGGCGTTTGATTTTTTTTCATAATGCGCAAATCGAAATCGGTTTCGATATTGAGCATTTTCAAAAACGGCTTGAGCAGTTCTTTATGCTGGCTCGAAGAAACGACGATCGTTTGATAAAGCTTCTGCCGCAATTGGTGAATGACCGGCGCAAGTTTGATCGCTTCAGGACGCGTCCCGAAAAGCACGAGAATCTTTAAACGCGAATCAACTTCGCGCGATTTGTTTTTTTT
>JBBQOA010000333.1:0-5473 GCA_038330465.1 Pyrinomonadales bacterium | reverse complement strand
AAAGATAATCTTCTTTCTTTTTGGCGATTTCGCGCAAAACCTTTAAAACGCCGATCATCGCGTCGTCGTTGAACGTGATGTGGGTGTAATAACCTTTTCTGAGCGGAAAAAATTGCGGAAAACCGCCCGATTCATATTGCGCCGCGAGCAGATAATCGATGCCTTTATTAAAAGCTTCTTTGTATTTCGGGAAATTATTCGGCGGCGTTGTTTTGAGCAAGCTCGCCGTGATGATCTTGCCCAGAAAAGCGATCTGCGGATATGACGCCTTATTGTCGATCGTCGTTTCGCCGTCCGCTTTGCTTTTGATGAGCGCGTCTTTTTCTTTTTCAGTAAGCATCGCGCTCATTTCGATGTTTTTTTCCCAGCCGCCGTTATCTTTTTGATACAAGACGACTTGATCGGCAATCCGCGCGGCTTCGTCGGTTTGATACCACAGCGGTTTATGCTTGAGAACTTGGTCCCACGAAACAAGATTGTAATCGGGTTTGGTCTTTTCGAGCCATTCATCTTTCGCATTGAGCGGATTCCAGCCGTCTTTGCCTTTCAGGAAATTTTCGGTTTCAAATGCCCGCGCTTCTTCTTTTGTCAGATGATGCATCCATTTGACGCGCTTGTCCGCGTTCGCGCCCGCGCCTTTCGAATTAAATTCCGCAAAATACGCGGTTTTTTCGTTGTCGGCGCTGCCCCAATTGTTCCAACCTTCGGCGCGGATATGCGCGCCCATCTCGGTATTTAAGAAAACCGTCCGCCCGAATGCGCGCCACGGACGCCCGAGAAAAACGCCTTTGACGATATTTTCGCCCGTCAGTTTCGAATCGATAAAGACAAAACCGCTCGGTTCATCAGCTGCAAAACGCATCGGCGCGGTGATGTAGCCGTCGCCTTTCGAGTGAATTTCGCAATTGGCGAAAATTGCCGAAGCCTGCCCGAAAATAAAATCGACGTGTCCTTCGATATCGCAATTCTCGAAATACTGGCGCCCATTTTTCGCGTAGAGCGTGTCTTGCCAGCCTAAAAACCGACAATTTTTGAAAACAAGGCGATCGGCTTCCGTGAGAACGGCGACGGCTTGCGAACCGGCGACTTTGACGTTTGCCTTGAAATCGAACGAATTTTCAAACGTGATGTTTTCGGCGTGAAAATCGTGACCGCCGATATAAATTGCATAGGCGGCGGAAGTCGTCCCGGCGCGTTTGTTGTTGATGTCGAAACGAAGTTTCGTGTTTTCGGCGGATTCGCCGACGAAAGAAACGTAGGGCTTGTTTGCGGGCACGCGAATTTGTTCATTATAAACGCCTTTTTTGATCAAGATCACAAAGCGCGTCTGGTTGTTTGCGGGCACGCGTTCGATCGCTTCCGAAACGGTTTTAACATCGCCGCTGCCGTCCGCCGCGACCGTCAGATCGGCTTTTTGCGCCGAAAAAAATTGTGCTCCGGCGTGAATTTTCGTCAAACCGAAACACAAAACGAGACTTATCAGCAAAAAAATTTTCATCCCTTTTCTCAAAAAAATGCGCCGTATAAATAACCGAAGTTTTTTTATACGACGCATTTTCAATTGATCAATTATCCAAGACTAACCGTTTAGAACGTAAACCTTGCGCCGAGCTGAATATCGCGCGGCAGATTTCGTTGTGAACTGGCATAACCGAACGACGAAGTCGATGAACTTGACGGCGTTAAATTAAGCCCCGTGAAATAAACCCAGTTAAAGGCGTTGATTCCCTCAACTCTGATCTGCAGTTTCATTCCTTCACGAATCTTGAAGTTTTTCGTTAATCCGGCATCGAACTTTTGGAAAGGCTGATTACGGAAATTGTTCAGAACATACGGCAGATACCGGAGCGTATTCTGCGAAGATGTCGCATAGTTATTGCCGAAAGCCGGAACCGCGCCCGTGCTCAGGAAAAATCCGCTCGTATCAAATGCCGGAATATCGACACCGTATTTTCTTCCCTGTTCATCATATTTTCCAAGCAGATTCTTGAGCTTTGTCGGATCGCCGCTATAGTAAACGTTCGGCAGAATCAGCGGTTCGCCCGACTGCCATTCGTAGACGGCTTGCAATTGCCAGCCGCCGAAGAATGCATCCGCCCAGCCGTTCCAATTCTTTCCGATCCACCGATTCTTACCGATCGGAAGTTCATAAATTCCCGAGAAGGTCACGCGGTGCGGACGGCTGCCCGTCGAAATCGTATCGGTTAATTCGGCATCCTGCGGATTGAGCCGGCGAACTTTTTCGTGATCGTACGAGAAGGTGTATGACGCATTGAGCGACAATCCTTTTGTAAATCGTTTGACGGCTTGCAGCTGCAGCGCGGCATAATCGCTGCTGCCGTTATATTCGGTCGTCACGAGATCGGCAAATTGCGGATTATTCGTCAGCAGACGCCAGCGGGCAAGTGTCGAAGAATTCCAGGTTGAATTGGTCGGCACCAGACCGCGGAAAGGATTCGGCACGGTCGTTGTCAAAAACGTGCTGGTCGCCGAGATCGCGGCGGTAATGGTTGCCGCATCCGTGACGCCGGCAAGATTGTTCAGATATTGCGCCGGCACATAGTTTAACTGGCGCAGCACCGGCAAATCATAGCCGTGCGAATAAACCGCGGTCGCTTCGACGCCGAAGCCAAACGGCAATTGCCGTTGAATTCCCAACACGGCTCGCACATAATTGGCATTCTTGCGTTCATACGAGAGAATCGCCGCCGTCGGACCAGTTGTATTGACCGTTCCGAGCGTGCTGCCGATCGATGTCGTCAGTCCGAGCGATGAGCCGAACGCCGGATTTAAACCGGTCGGAAACGGATTGTTAATATCCGCGAGAAATGTCAAGCCGTTGTTGGATGACGCCGTATAGGTCGTCGTCGCGGTAAAGCCGGCTTGATTGACCGCTTGAATTTGGAAAGGCGCGGTAAAGAGTCCAAAACCGCCGCGCAAAACCGTTTTATCATTTAACGCATAAGAAACTCCGATGCGCGGCTGAAAATTGTTCTTATCGGTCGATTGATTGGCGGCGCTGGCGCTGTCCGCAAAAACCAATCCGCCCGAGAGATTCTGAAAAGCCGTAATCGGCACGCCGGTCGGAACGTTGGCGTTATAATTTGCGAGCGCGGCGGCGCGCAGCGGATTCGCGACATTTGGGTCGAATCCGGTCACGATCAGACCGTTTTTTTCCAAAAGTCCGGATTCCATTTCATAGCGAATGCCGAGATTGAGCGTCAATTTTTGACTGACGCGCCAATCATCCTGAAAGAAAAATCCTTGATAATTCGACTTCACATTATATGCCGCCGCCTGCTCGATCGTCCCGCTGGTCGGAATTCCCAATAAAAATGAAGCCAGATCGCGTCCGACCGCAGAAGCGTTGGTCGTCGAATTACCTACAAGCGTGCCCGACGATGCCTGTGTCGTGTAAGTTCCGGTGGTCGTAAAATTACCGGCATTATAGCCGTTCGTGACACGTTTTTCCCTCAGTTGGCGAAAATCATAACCGAATCTGAAAGTATGATCGCCGAAGATCTTTGTAATGCTCGGCTGAAACGAAAGGACGCTGAAATCGCGGTTCAAACCTTCATTATAGTCCGAGCGCTGCGGTCCGAACGTCGTAAAATTGGTGAAATTAAAGCGCGGCGCGACGGTCGAACTGCTGATCGCACTAATGCCGGTAAAGCCCAGGTCGGCAGCACTGATCGGATTCGTCGGAACGCGCTGCTGAAGAAAATCGTTGTAGTTGGCGCGAATATCCAAGACGACATCGGAAGAAATTGTCGCCGTATAGTCAACACTTCCGCCTTTATTGAAGCGGTTTTCATAACCGCGCGTAAAAGCATCGGGCTTCTCGAGAAAATTAAATTTGTCGTCCGTCGATTTGCTCCAGAAGAATTTGCCGAAGATCCGCTGAGCGGCGCTGATGTTATGATCGATCCGCGTCAGATAAGTTTTATAGGGTAGAACGTTGGTGTTATTTGAAAAATAATTGTTCGCCAAGCCCGGCAGATTCGGAAGCGGATAGAGATTTAAGTATCTGACCGCCGCCGCATTGAGTCGCGCGGTCGGAATAATGTTTCCGGCAAACGGTGTCCGGCAAACGGCGGTCGAAGTAGAACTGGCGACGCAGGTATTGGCGGTTGCCCGAAACGCGGTTGCCGGATCGTAAATAAAAATTCCGAGCGGAAGCAGTTCGGAGAAATCGCCCGTTCTCATTTTCGCGGTCGGCACATCGTACAAACCCGGCTGCGGAACTTTGGTATATTGTTTTTCAGCCGAAAACATAAAGAACGTGCGCTCGCGACCGTCATAAAAAGGCAGTCTGACCGGACCGTTGAGCTGTCCGCCAAAGCGGTAATACAAACGGTCGGGACGCGCAACGCCGCTGCGGTTGCTGTAAAAGTTATTCGATGTGAGCTGTTTGCTGCGATTAAAATAAGAAAGCGATCCGTGCAGTTTGTTCGTGCCGTTCTTGACGGCGACGTTGACGGTCGAACCGGCGGTAAAACCGTTCTGCGCATCGAAAGTGTTGGTTTGAATTTTGAATTGCGAAACAGCATCCGAGGGCGGCGTATAGGCAACGGCGCCGTCAAATGCGAGGTTCGGCGAACCGTCTAAGGTGATCAAATTGCTGCCGACGCCGTTCGTTCGTAAAGAGGCAAGGTTGCCGTTCGAGGTCGGTCCCGTAAATTGCGGATTACCCGTGTAAATCACGCCCGGCGCCTGCGTTGCCAAACTGTAAGCGGCACCTTCCGATAAAGGCAGTTCTTCGATCTGCCGTTGAGTGACGACGGTTCCGGTCGTCACCGAACCTCTTTCGAGCACTTCCGAATCAGCAACGACATTAACTTCCGCCTCTGTTCCGATTTCAAGCTGAAAATCAATTGTTAACCGATCATCAACATTGACTGTAATATTTTCACGGATCGAAGTTTTAAAACCGCTGCCGGTTGCCGAAACGCTGTATTTTCCGGGCAGTAAAAACGGAACGGTATAACGTCCCTCATCATTGGTTCTGACGGTTGCCGCAATATTGGTTTCGATATTTTTAACGATCACCGTTGCTCCAGGAATCGTCGCGCCGTTCTGGTCGCTGAGGCTTCCGGTAATCGTCCCGCGAAACTCCTGACCAAAGACACTGCCGAACGCCGATAAACAGACGACGACTGCACAAAAAATGCCGTATCGAATCTGATTTTTTTTCATCGTTTCCTAACACCTCTCTAAATTTTACTTTGTAATGTTTGTTTGAATTCAGCTTTTTTTTTGAATTCGGATTCTAAGTAGTAATCATAGTAATTGGTTTGACCAATTATTGCAAATTGCTTTCGGCATTTTTAACTCTTTTTAGGTTCTTTCACAAATATAGGAATAAAATTCAAATAATTTGCCGATAAAATGCGATTTTACGCGCAAAGATTTATTGACCAATTTTACGCAAATTCAGAACTGGGTATGACCAATCTAATATCAAACTTTCAAC
>JBBQOA010000332.1:0-5507 GCA_038330465.1 Pyrinomonadales bacterium | reverse complement strand
CGCAAAACATCGACCTTCTTTTGATAGTTCCGGCGACGGCGAATATTATCGGAAAACTGGCGAACGGCATTGCCGACGATTTTTTGAGCTCGACCTATCTCGCGTCAAATGCGCCCGTCATGATCGCGCCCGCGATGAATGTGACGATGTGGAATCACGCGGCGACGCAGCGAAATATCGAGATTTTGCGAAAAGACGGCATATTTTTCGTAGAACCGATTGCGGGCGAATTGGCTTGCAAAACCGTCGGGACGGGAAAGCTCGAAGACGTTGAAAATATTGCGGCGCAAGCATTAGATTTGCTAAATTCAAAATTCAAAATTCAAAATTCAAAATCAGCCGCGAAAGAATTTAATATTTCTCTTGATGAAATGTTGCAAAATACGATTCAAAAAACGGTTGTAAGTGAAATTAAAAATGATTCACTCGAAATTTCACTCAGAGAAGCAATTGAATTAACTGGTGATAAGGACATTGAACTTGGTGATATTGTTGCAATACCTTTACTTACTCAAGATTTAAGGCAAGAAAATATTTTAATAACTGTCGGCGGAACGCGCGAAGCGATCGATCCGGTGCGGTTTATTTCGAATCATTCGTCAGGCAAAATGGGATTTGCCGTTGCCGAAATGGCGCAAAAACGCGGCGCGCAGGTGACGGTCGTCTGCGGCGTGACGACCGTTTTGCCGCCCGCGAATGTCGAAGTTATCCGCGCCGTTTCCGCCGAAGAAATGTTCCAAGCCGTGATGAGCAAACTTCCCGAAGCGTCCGTTTTCATCGGCGCGGCGGCGGTTGCCGATTATCGACCGAAAACGGTCGTCGAAGTTAAGATCAAAAAAACGGTCAACGATATTTTCAATCTCGAACTCGAAAAAACGCCTGATATTTTATCGAATGTTTCCGGAAATCGGCACACCGGTTTGCTCGTTGTCGGATTTGCAGCGGAAACGAATAATGTTGTCGCTTACGCGAAATCGAAGCTCATCAAAAAGAACCTCGATCTCGTCGTCGCGAACGACATCACGAAAATAGGCGCGGGTTTTAATTCGGACACGAATATCGCGACGATCATTTCGCGCTCGTCCGAAATCGATCTGCCGTTGATGTCAAAACGCGAGCTCGCTGACAAAATTTTAGATGAAGTGATAAAATTAAGAAACAAATGAGCAATGAGTTTTCCGAAATTTTAGCTGACGTTAAAGAGCAAACCTTGTATTTGCAGGAACTTGGCGTGGAAAATCTAAGCGTTGAACTACTGGAATTCGATAGTTCTAGGTTCCGGGTTTCGAGCCCCAAGCTTCAAGCTCCAAGCTCCAAGTCTGAAATTCCCATAGAAAAATTAGAGCGATTTATTCCGACGGAAACGATCTTAAAGAGCATTGCGTCAAAAGCTCCGGACGTGAAAGCCAATCAAACGCGCCGGAATCTTTTAGAATCGACCAAAATATCACATTTACAGACGCCTTCTGCGCCGCTGCCGAGTTTTTCGACCAATTTAGCAAACCAACCGCGAGAAAAAGAAGAAATGCCAAAGAAACAAACCGAACAAATACCGTCACTTTTGAGCGAAGCCGCGCAAAAACTTCCCGAATCGAACGAAACCATTTTAGATATTCGCGCCGACATCGGCGATTGCAAACGCTGTCAGCTCTGCGAAGGTCGGACCAAGATCGTTCACAGCACCGGAAATCTAACCGCCGATCTGATGTTTGTCGGCGAAGCGCCGGGCGCCGATGAAGATGCCAAAGGCGAACCGTTTGTCGGTCGCGCCGGACAGCTTTTGACGAAGATCATCGAAGCGATCGGAATCGGGCGCGAAGATGTTTTTATCGGCAATATCAATCGCTGTCGTCCGCCGCAAAATCGGGCGCCGCTGCCCGACGAAACCGCCGCTTGCAAACCGTTTCTGCTGCGCGAGATCGCCGTCGTCAAACCGAAGGTCGTCGTCGTGATGGGAAATACGGCAATGAAAAATCTGCTCGGGACAAAAGAAGGAATCACCAAAATACGCGGAATCTTTCAGGATTATTACGGCGTCAAAGTGATGCCGACCTTTCATCCCGCTTACCTTTTGCGCGACCCGCACAAAAAACGCGAGGTCTGGGAAGATATGAAAAAAGTGCGCGATTATTTAAATTCGATTAAATAATTTTGCCTACGAAACACACGAAAGAACCGAAATAATATTAAAGAGTTCTTTTCGTTTCTTTCGTGTGTTTCGTAGGCTAATAATCTTATGCAAAATTCTCTATTCGATGAAATCTCTGCCGAATCAAGCGAAACGGTTGACGAGATCAATCAGGAATTGCTCGAAAAAGGTAAAGCGTTGTTTCCCGACCGATTTTTTATTTTCGGAACAGGGAAAATTAATACAAAGGTCGTGATCGTCGGCGAATCACCGGGCGCGCCCGATGCCG
The DNA here is from genome assembly GCA_038330465.1 of Pyrinomonadales bacterium. Classification (GTDB taxonomy): domain Bacteria; phylum Acidobacteriota; class Blastocatellia; order Pyrinomonadales; family Pyrinomonadaceae; genus JAFDVJ01. The sequence continues at coordinate 3,090 of JBBQOA010000332.1, read as the reverse complement.
ATTCGGAAAAGCCTTTTATGGGTCCGGTCGGCGATTTGCTTGTGAAGATTCTGGCGGCAATTGGATTAAAACGCGAAGAAGTTTATTTAACGAATGTCGTCAAATTTATTTCGGCGGGCGACGAATTAACGCCGGAGATTTTGAAGTTTTTCACGCCGTATCTCGTTCGCGAGATCTTGGCGATCAACCCGAAATTAATTATTTCGCTTGGGAATACGCCGACAAAGGCGCTTTTAAGCACGAAAAAGTCCATTACGCAGATGCGCGGCGAATTTTACGATTTTCACGGCATCAAACTGATGCCGACGTTTAATCCGGCGTACCTGCTTCGGGATGCCTCGAAAAAACGCGAAGTTTGGGAAGATATGAAAAAAATCCGCGCTTTCTTAGCTGAACAAAATTAGATTCGCTCGGTCTTGTTTCGCTTCATAATCATGATGGCGAGAATTAAGGCTGCCACACCGAGAAAAAAAACGCCCAAAATACTGCCCGTTTTTTCCATGCTTGGATATAAAAACGCCGACATAAAGGACGCGAGCGAAGCCAAAAAAAGAACGACTGTTGCCAATCCGATCAATTGCATAAAGCCTCCATTGGGAATTCCCAAAACTTTAAAATCTTTGGCGAGATAAAATTGTGCGGTGTCTTTGATTTTATTTTGCTAAAATTAACCTTTTATTATAGCCGATTTTTTATGAAACCTGAAATTTTATCGAATACGACGATCTATCGCGGCAAAGTCTTCGACGTTTCGGTCGCCGAGATCCGCGAAGGCGAAACCGTTTACCGGCGCGAGATCGTCAATCATCACGGCAGCGCGGTGATCGTTCCCGTCTTTGCCGACCGGACAATTGCATTGGTTCGGCAATATCGCCACGCGGCGCAAGAATACTTGCTGGAAATTCCTGCCGGAACGCTCGAAGAAGGCGAAGCATCCGAGACCGGCGCGGCGCGCGAGCTCGAAGAAGAGATCGGCGTGACGGCGAAACGGCTCGAAAAACTCTGCGAATTTTATGTTTCGCCCGGTTTTCTGACCGAAAAGATGAATCTCTTTTTGGCGACCGATCTGACGGAAACTGCGCAGAATTTGGATGCGGACGAATTTATCGAGGTCGAACGGATCAGCTTTGAAGAAGCGTTCGAGAAAATCGATCGCGGTGAAATAAAGGACGCGAAAACGATCATCGGGTTGACCCTCGCGGGCGCGAAACTCGGTTTTTCTTATAAAATCTAATCACGGCTTGACCTTAAAACGTAGATTCGTTATCCTATCAGTTCGCTTTTTTGCGAAAATTCCTAACAGTGTAGGTTATTATGAGTACATATTTTCCGAGCGGAAAAGGTTTAGCGGACAACCGTAAATGGTTCGTGGTTGATGCCAAAGGCAAAACAGTCGGACGATTGGCAACGGAAGTTGCACGGATTCTTTCGGGTAAAAACAACCCGAGTTGGACGCCGTTTTTGGATATGGGCGATCATGTTGTCGTTATCAATGCGCGTCACGTGGTTTTCAAGGGTGACAAAACCGACCAGAAATTATATCGCCACCACACGCTTTATCCCGGTGGTTTGCGTGAAAAGTCGGTTAAGCAAATGCTTGAATCCAAACCCGAACGCATTGTCGAACTCGCCGTTCGCGGGATGTTGCCGAAAACAAAACTCGGTAAAGCAATGGCGAAAAAATTAAAGGTTTACGCTGATGGCGATCATCGCCATACGGCGCAGAAACCAGAAATGATTGTAATTGAAACAAAATAAATTTATTTCAAATTTGAAATTATTATGGCAGATATTCAGTATTACGGCACAGGTCGCCGAAAAACTTCAACCGCAAGAGTCTATCTTCGTCCGGGCAGCGGCGACATTGTTATCAATCGCCGCACGTTTGACGCATATTTTCCGAACGAAGCATTACGGATGATTATCCGGCAACCGCTTCGCTTGACCGAAACGACCGAAAAATTCAACATTTTAGTAAATGTTTCAGGCGGCGGAACCTCCGGACAAGCCGGTGCGGTGCGTCACGGAATTACCCGCGCGTTGATGGAATTTAACGCTGATTTGCGTCCGACTTTGAAAAAAGCCGGACTCGTCACCCGCGACCCGCGTCAGAAAGAACGTAAGAAATACGGACAGAAAGGAGCGCGTAAGCGTTTCCAATTCTCGAAACGATAATTTGTTCAGAGTTCACGCTTTAGCGTGTTAAATCAAATTGAAGTTTGAACTCTGAACCATAAACCATTGCCAAAGTTTATTGGTTTTTCAACAAAACTTTGGCGAGTACAAAAACCAATAAAGGTAAAGGAGATAATAAGTTTTGGCTACAGTAACAATGAAGGAGCTCCTCGAAGCAGGCGTTCACTTTGGACATCAGGTTAGGCGTTGGAATCCGAAGATGAAAGAATATATTTTCGGTGAACGCAACGGCATTTATATTATTGATTTACAAAAAACACAGAAACTTTTCCGCGACGCGTTAAATTATGTCACCGAAGCGGTTTCTGAAAGACCGAAAATGAAGATCCTGTTTGTCGGCACTAAACGTCAAGCGCAGGATGCGATCAAGGAAGAAGCCGAACGCGCCGGACAATACTATATTAATAATCGATGGCTCGGCGGACTGCTGACAAATTATCAAACGGTTCAAAATTCGATCCAGAAATTGAAAAATATCGAGGCGATGAAAGAAGACGGGCGCTACGATATGCTGACCAAAAAAGAACGCCTCGGAATGGATCGGCAACAAGAAGGCTTGATGAAAAATCTCGCGGGCATCAAGGATATGAAAGGTTTGCCCGATATGCTTTTCATCATCGACGTTCGCAAAGAAGAAATTGCCGTCGCCGAAGCAAATCGTTTGGGAATTCCGGTCGTTGCGGTAGTTGATACAAACTGCTCGCCCGATGGTGTTGACCACGTGATTCCGGGCAATGACGACGCGCTTCGGGCGATCCGGCTTTTTGCATCACGGATCGCCGATTCGATTCTCGAAGGTCAAAACTTCGGAACTGAAGGCGGCGAGGGCGCGGTAGAAAGTGAAACGGTCGTCGCGGTTGAAGCGGCTGTTCCGGAAATCAACGTTGCCGATAA
>JBBQOA010000331.1:0-5508 GCA_038330465.1 Pyrinomonadales bacterium | reverse complement strand
AGCTATCACCTATCAGCTATCACCTATTTCGAAAGGTTAAAATTCGCAATGACAAAATTCTTCATCGGAACATTTTTTTTGATCGCTTGCGGCGTATGCTCGATCCCGGCGCAAGATGCTTTGCCGGTCGTCACGAAAACCAAAGCGATCAGCGGATTGAAACAACTTTTGCCGAGCGCCGCCAACCGCCAACCGCTTTTGATAAATTTTTGGGCGACGTGGTGCGGTCCGTGCAAGGTCGAATTTCCCGAATTCGTCAAAATTGACGCCGATTATCGCGCCAAAGGTTTAACTTTCGCGATCGTTTCGCTCGACAATTTCGGCGCGATGGATTCGATCGTCGCCGATTTTTTGAAAAGCTACGAATCGACAATGCCGTCGTATTTGCTCGACTTGGCAAAACCAAGAGAAATTTCCGCCGCGATTCGCCAAATCGCGCCGAGCGTCCGCGCCGGTCTTCCTTTAACCTTGCTTTTTGACGCGCGCGGCAGACTCGTCTATCAAAAAAGCGGCGTGATCGACGCAAAGATCCTGCGATCAAGAATTGATAAAGTTTTAGCCGTGAAACCGAAATAATCAGCGCCGAAATGGAAGGACAAGCCGGTAAAATCAGAAAACAGCAAAATCGTCCGCGTCTGCGGACGCTCGAGACGACTGAAAGCGAACGCCACGCGAGTTGGCTCGAACTATTTTTCGACCTTGTCTATGTGCTCGCCGTCGCGCAAACCGCGCTTGTTCTGAGCGAACATTCCGATCTCGGCGGAATGCTCAAATATCTCGCATTGTTCGTGCCGGTCTGGTGGTCGTGGGTCGGTTATACGTTTTACGCCGACCGTTTTGAAACCGAAGAAACCGCGTATCGAATCTTGATGTTCGCGGGAATGCTCGCGGTGACCGGACTTTCGCTGAGCTTGGGAACCGCTTTTTCGGCGGGCGGCGACCGCTCGTTCGTGATCTGCTACGTAGTCGTGCGGCTCGTGCTGATCGCGCTTTATGCGCGGTCGGCTTATTACATTCCGCTGGCGCGTGCGTTTTGCCGGCAATTCATTATCGGCTTTGGAATTTCCGTCTGTTTATTGTTGATTTCGATTTTCGTTCCGCCGCCATATCGTTACGCGCTCTGGGCAATCGCGCTTCTTTCGGAACTCGCGACGCCTTTTCTCAACCTCAAATTATCGAGGGTTTTCCCGATCGACCGTTCGCACATTCCCGAACGGCTCGGACTTTTTATGATCATCGTGCTCGGCGAAGCGGTCATCTCGACCGCCAACGGCGCGGCAAAGGTCGAGTGGAATTTCTGGTCGATCGCGGCGGCGTGTGTCGGTTTTGCGATCGCCGCGTGTATCTGGTGGATCAATTTCGATTTTGTCGAAGACAGCGCGATCCGGGCAAGATCGCTTGTCCCGCGATTCATTTTTCTTTACGGACATTTCTTTATCGTCGCCGGGATCGTCGCGATCGGCATCGGCGTCGAACATTCGATCAAAGAATCGGCACAAGCGCATCTGCATCAGCCGACGCTCGTGCTGCTCGCGGTCGGCGTCGCCGTCTATTTTGCCGTCATCACGATCATTCGGATCGTCGCCGATGTTTGTTATCTGGTCAACGCGCGGCTCGCGGCGATCGCCCTCACGCTTTCGATGATCTATTTCGGGCAATTTCTGCCGCCGCTCGCCGTTTTGATCTTTTTTCTGCTGCTGTTTGCGGCGAGCGTCTGGCTCGAAACTATCTATGCGCCGGAAAAACCGGAGACGGCTGAAACTCCGCTTTTGGAACCGTGCGAACACGCCGATCAAATGACGACCTTTGAGGCGCGCAGCACGGGCGGCTGCGAAGAATGTCGCAAAAATAATTACAAATGGGTGCATCTGCGCATTTGTCTGAGCTGCGGACACGTCGGCTGCTGCGATTCTTCGGTCCATACGCACGCGACCAAGCATTTTCACAAAACCGACCACGCGATCATGGCGTCGCTCGAACCGGGCGAAAATTGGGCGTGGTGCTACGCGGACGAAAAATTCGTCCCGCTCCCGAAGAGAGTTGTCAATAAACCGCCCGAAACGATAGAATAATTTCAAATCTAAATTTATCAAGGGGAAAAATTAATGGACGGATGCAAGCATCTTCAGGAAATAAAAAAGGTCACGCCAAGCGCGGACGGCTGCGAAGATTGTCTGAAAACCGGCAGTTGGTGGGTTCACCTGCGTTTGTGCGAAATGTGCGGACACGTCGGCTGCTGCGATTCGAGCCCGAACAAACATGCGACCGAACATTTTCACGCGACAACGCACGCGATCGTCAAATCGCTCGAACCGGGCGAAGATTGGAGTTATTGCTATGCTGACGATCTGTTTTACGAAGAACTTCCGACAGTTTAAAGGTCAGAACCGTCGGCGGTCGCGGGCGGTTGAATTTTCAAAGTTCATTTTAAACCGTCCGCGACCGCCGGCGGTTTTGACAATATATTTATGAAACCGACCAAAATCTTATTACAAACGACGATTTCATTTACCGAAGACGATTGGCACATCGGCAGATTTTCCCTGCTCGGCGAACATCTCGCTTCGTTAAAAGATGCGGGCGGCATCGCGCTTTATGATGTCACGGCGCGCAATATCGAAAAGAACGCAGAGGGCGACGACCAAATTTTAAGCAAACTGCACGAAACAGATTTCGACGAACTCTGGCTTTTTGCGGTTGATACGGGCGACGGTTTGACGAAAAACGACTGCGCCGGAATCACGCGCTTTCGCCAACGCGGCGCCGGAATTTATTCGACGCGCGATCATCAGGATCTCGGCAGCTCGCTCTGCACCGTCGGCGGCATCGGCGCGGCGCATTATTTTCACTCAAAACAACAAGACCCTGAGGACGAACGCAACTGCCGCGACGATCAGGACACAACAAATATCGATTATCCGAACTATCATTCAGGCTCGAACGGCGATTATCAGCGCATTAAAGCTGTCGGCACGCCGCACGAGCTTTTGCAGAAACGGGATGGCGGCACAATCGAATTTTTTCCGGCGCACCCGCACGAAGGCGGCGTCGGCGTGCCCGTCGGCGATTCTTCGGCAAGCGTTGTCGCCGTCGGCACCAGTCAGGTGACGGGCAAAGATTTCAATCTCGTCGTCGCCTTTGACCAAAGCCGCGACCGGCACGGAAATCTTTGCGGGCGCGGCATCGCCGAATCGAGTTTTCATCATCTCGTCGATTACAATTGGGATTTGGGCAAAGGCTGCCCGACATTTTTAGAAGAACCGCCCGGCGACGGCTACAAACAAAATCCAAACGCGCTCGAAGACATCAAAACCTACGTCGCGAATTTGGCAAAATGGCTCGCGCCTAATTATTAATATGATTGATTTAAGAAGCGACACAGTGACGAAACCGACGCCCGCGATGCGGAAAGCGATGGCGGAAGCGGAAGTCGGCGACGACGTTTACGGCGAAGATCCGACCGTCAATCTTTTGCAGTTAAAAGCGGCGGAGATTTTCGGCAAAGAAGCCGCGCTCTTTGTGCCGACGGGTTCGATGGGCAATCAGATCGCCGTCAAACTGCACACGCGCCCCGGCGACGAGATCGTCATCGAAGAACGCGGGCATATTTTTAACTGGGAACTCGGAATGCCGGCGATCGCCTCAGGCGTGACGATTCGCCCCGTTCGCGCGGCAAATGATAACGGAATGCTGACGTGGGCGGAGATCGCGGCGGCGCTCCATATCGATCAGCCGTATTACGCCTGCCCGACGACGCTGATCTGTCTTGAAAACACGCATAATTTCGGCGGCGGCAGCGTTCTGTCGGCGGACGAAACCGACGCGATTTGCGCGCGCGCGCATCAATTAAACCTCCGCGTGCATCTCGACGGCGCACGGATCTTTAATTCAGCCGTCGCGCAAAATGAAACGGTCGCGAGTCTTACGAAATCGGTCGATTCGGTGCAATTTTGTCTCTCGAAAGGTTTGGGCGCGCCGGTCGGTTCGATGGTTTTGGGCAGCGCGGATTTTATTGCGGAAGCGCGCGTCTGGCGCAAACGCTTCGGCGGCGGAATGCGCCAAGCCGGAATCTTAGCGGCGGCGGGGTTGCTTGCCCTGACCGAATCGCCGAATCGTCTGCATATCGACCATGAAAACGCCCGCCGATTGGCGATCGGCGCGGCAAATATCAAAGGCATTGCGATCGATGCCGAAAAAGTGCAAACGAATATCGTCATTTTCGACGTTTCCGCGACCGGCAAAACCTCGTCGGAAATCTGCGCCGCGTTAAAAGAAAAAGACATTCACGCAAGCCCATTCGGCACCGCGATCCGGATGGTCACGCATTGCGACGTCTCAAAAGAAGATATTGAAACGACGCTTTTGGAATTGGAAAAATTCTTAAAGTAATTACTCTGTAATCTAAGTTTCTTAAGATTTCTTCCTTTGCGCCTTGGCTTCTCAAGCGGGAAACGTTTTCATTGAAATTTCCAATAAAAACAAAGATCTCCCGCCAAGCCGCCAAGCCGCCAAGGAAAGCGATAGATTATCAAGAAACTCAGATTCCAAAGTTGTAAGCAATCGTTGTTTCAAGTTTATTTTCTGTTCAAACACTTATTCGTCTGTTATAATCTTCGCAAATTCATTTTAATTTGAGGTATTTATGAAAGCCTGTTTCCGGCGTTTCTCGTTTCTTTCAATTCTTCTGGCGGCTTTGTTTGTGTTCCAATTGCCGAGCTTTGCACAATCGACCGCGGCTTCGAGCGAAAAGGTCGTCGAAAAAACGATGGCTTCGGTCGTTTTGGTTTTGACCGGCAAAGGCGACGGACTTTTGGACAAGCTCGGTTCGGGCGTGATCATCCGCAATGACGGCGTTATTTTGACGGCTTATCACGTCGTCAAAGATGCCACGCAAGTGCAAATTCGCCTCAAAAACGGCGAGATCTACGACCGCGTCGAACTGCTCGGTTTTGACGAACGCCGTGATGTTGCCGCGCTCAAAATTCCGGCGACCGATCTGCCGGCGGCGGAATTCCCGACCGAAGAAGCACGGATCGGCGGCAAGGTTTTTGTCATTTCAAATCCGCAAAGCCTGAATTGGACGATCGCCGACGGATTGCTGAGCGCGCTGCGGCTCGCCGATGAAATTCCGAATGCGGGGCGCGGATTCCGGGTTTTACAATTTTCCGCGCCGGTGTCGCCGGGTTCGAGCGGCGGACTTCTGACCGATGAAAACGGGCAAGCCATCGGCTTGATCGTCGCGTCGCTCTCGTCGGGGCAAAATCTGAATTTCGCGATTCCGCTTGCGAGCGTCAAAGGGCTGGCGGACACGTCGCAAAAAGTAATGTCGTTCGGCGCGGGAACTTCTCTCGAACTGCCGCAGGCGATTCGCCCGCCGACCTCGATCGACATCGTCAACGCCAAACCGAAACAGCTTCTGCGCAATGCCCGGATCTTTTATATTTCGTCGGAATCGGAACTGATCTCCGTCAAAATGATGGAAAATGCGCTGATGAAAAAACCCGAATT
>JBBQOA010000330.1:0-5523 GCA_038330465.1 Pyrinomonadales bacterium | reverse complement strand
CCGCTGCCGAAAATGCAAATAGAAAGATAAAAACTGTTGCGGTAAAAAGAATTGTAAATCTCATATTCAAAAATCAATGAAAGCACGTTAATTGACGGAGAATGAATCAAAATATTGATCAACGGCGGGCGTGTCGATAATATCTTCGGGCAAGACGGCGATCAGCAGGTAAAAACGATTGCCGATGAAAAACATCCGGAGGCGTTCCATCCGGTATTTCGTCAGCGTTTTGCCTTCGAGTCCGGTGATCTGACCGACCGGAATTTTGATCCAGACGTTGCGTCCGATCAAATCGCCTTTGATATATTTCTCTTCTTTGAGAAGCTGACCTTTGCCGGCTTTGACGAAATCCTTGCGGACTTTTTGATAATAATTACTGTAGTCGGGTTTGAGCGACCAAAAGCCTTTCTTATAATCACGATAGACGACAAGCAAAGAACCGTAAAAATCGGTGTAGGCATAACTGCCGACCTTGCTCGCGGTTTCCTGCGCTTCTTTATCGGGAATCATCGCGCCCGGCGCGCGAATGCTCCACGCATTGCCTGCCGGTGAAAACGTTTTCCACGCCCATTCCTGCGCCGCCGCGCCGCCACTTAAAACCAATATAATTGCGAGTGATGTTAATAATTTGTTCATTTTACAACTTTTTCGCGCGGTATTTTCCGCGGGCGCGAACGACCGCGTCGGCGCGATCGACCTTCACGATAATATCGTTAAGCTCGTCGCCGCTGACGGCTTTTTTTGTGTAAAACGCGAGCCGGTATTGCTGCCGTAATTCGGCGGCGATCTGTTTGAAGATGCGGCTCAGATTCGGCGCGTCGCTCATATAGAATCTGCCGGCGGTCGTGTCGGACATTTCCTGCAAAACATTGATCGCTTCGATGCTCGCAACCTTGTCGGCGAGCTTTATTTCTTCGGGCGTATAAGTATCTCGCGGCAGGGCGATCTGGATCGTATAGCCTTTTTTCTTTTTCGGCGGTTTTTCCTTTTTGGATTTTTTCTTTTTCGCGTCTTCCTTGACCGCGCCTTTTGAATCGACCGCGACCTTGCCGGTTTGATAAAAGATCGAATAGATCAAAACGTCCGATTCTTCGAGCTGGCTAAAGAGATCGTTTTTTGAAACCGAACTGCCGTAATCTTTGCCGTCAGAAAGCAAAATAATGATCTTGCGTCCCGTCGTTTTAACGAAATAATCGCGCGTCATCTGTTCGACCGCGCTGAGGACGACCGTTCCTTCGCGGTCGGCGGTTTGGATTTTGCCGAGAGATTTTTTGAGCTTTTCGCGGTCGGAAGTGAACGGACTGAGAACTTTAACCTGTGAATCGAACGTCGCGACCAAACATTTATCGTCAATATTTAAAAGCTCGATAAAATCTCTGGCGGCATCGCGGATCTTGTCCAAAACTTCCTTCGTGCTTTCGCTTGTGTCGAGCAGCAGCGCGACGCTGACCGGTTCGTCCTCGGTCGCAAAAAATGCGATATTTTGTTCTTTGCCGTCTTGCAAGATCTTAAAATCACTCTTTTTCAAGCCCGGAATATAACGCCCTTCGCGGTCGCTGACGCTGACCGGAACGCTGACGAGGTTTTTGTCCGACTGCGCGAAGAGCGCGACCGGAAAAATAAAAATCAATAAATAGATGAAGACCGAAAAAACTCTCATAAATTCTCACTTGAGGTTTAAAGTATAAGGCTTCGTTTTACGCAAATGCAAAGAATAATATTTTTTTGAGAGAGAATTAATCGACATTTTTCCAAAATACGGTTTTTTAACGCCAAGGCGCCAGGTTGCCAAGGCGCAAAGGTTTTTTTATCAGAATCCTTTGATTGAATGTCCAAAAAAAACCGCAAATTTCAAACGAATTTAGGTAAAATTTCAGGAAGTGATCGCTTTATCGAAAGTCAAGCAAGACCGCGTTTGGGAAGTTGACGCGGCAATCAGATGCGTTTTTATCAAATTCGATGTTGACAGCAAAGAAAAATCCGTCGCTTTCGGCGATGTGCTGAAGTAAAAAATCCACCCGTCAACTGCACAACGGCTTTTTGACGAAAAAAATCGTGAAGAGAAATAAATTCCATTCACGATTTTCAGCTTTTAGAGTTTTAAACACTTCCTGACGGACGTCTTGCCGCCTTTATTTCTTCGGTCGTTCGTTCGCTTTCAAAACGCGCTTTCTTAATCTGATCGATTTCGGCGTGACTTCAACGAGCTCGTCGTCAGCGATGAATTCGAGCGCGATCTCGAGCGACATCTCCTTGACGGGAACGAGGCGCATTGCTTCGTCCGTCGAGGTCGTTCGCATATTCGACATCTTTTTCTCTTTGATCGGATTTACGTCGAGGTCAACGGTGCGGGCATTTTCGCCGACAAGCATTCCTTCATAAACTTTCGTCTGCGGTTTGATGAAAAGCGCGCCGCGTTCCTGCAAAGCATAAAGCGCGTAGGTCGTCGCTTCGCCCATCCGGTCGGAAACGAGCGATCCGGTTCCGCGTCCTTTCATATCGCCCTGCCATTTGTCGAAACGCAGGAAGATCGTGTTTAAAAGTCCCGTTCCTTTCGTTTCGGTCAAAAATTCGCCGCGAAAGCCAATCAGACCGCGTGACGGAATTTCGTATTCGAGCCGAACTCGTCCCGAACCGTTATTGATCATTTTCGTCATCTGACCTTTGCGGCGTCCGAGCGCTTCGGTGACAACGCCGATGAATTCTTCCGGCACATCGATCACGACTTGTTCGATCGGTTCCTGCAACTCGCCGTTTTCGATTTTTCGGGTAATCACTTCGGGTTTGGAAACCTGAAGTTCGTAGCCTTCGCGGCGCATCATTTCGATCAGAATCGAAAGCTGCAATTCACCGCGTCCCGAAACTTTGAAACTGTCGGGCGAATTTGTATCAGCGACGCGCAGCGCAACGTTTCCGAGTAATTCTTTATCGAGCCGTTCTTTGATCTGGCGCGATGTCACATATTTTCCTTCCGTGCCCGAAAACGGCGACGTGTTGACTCCAAAGATCATTGCGATCGTCGGTTCGTCAACATTGATCAGCGGAAGCGGTTTCGGATTATCAACGAGCGTGATCGTTTCGCCGATATTGATGTCGTCAAATCCTGCCAAAGCGACGATTTCGCCGACGCCGGCTTGCTCGGTCACCTGGCGATCTAAACCTTCAAAAATATAAAGCTCTTTGACGCGCGTTTTCTGCGTTGAACCGTCGCGTTTGGCGACAATCACTTCCTGATTTTTAGCGATCTCGCCCGAATAGATTCTGCCGATCGCCAGCCGTCCGACAAACGCGTTGTAGTCGATATTCGCGACCAACAATTGCAAAGTATCGTCGCGGATAGCTTTTGGCGCGGGAACGGTTTCGATAATCTGGTCGAAAAGCGGGATCAGCGTTTTTGATTCGTCCGCCAAATTCTTTTTCGCGACGCCGTCACGCGAAATCGAATAAAGAATGGGAAAATCTATCTGCTCGTTATCTGCGCCCAAATCAATAAAAAGGTCGTAAATCTCGTCAACAACTTCTTCGGGACGCGCATCCTGACGGTCGATTTTATTGACGAGCGCAATTGCCGGCAGTCCGAGTTCGAGGGCTTTGCGAAGCACGAAACGCGTCTGCGGCAAACAGCCTTCCGCCGCGTCAACGAGCAGCACAATGCCGTCCACCATTTTCAAAACGCGTTCGACCTCGCCGCCGAAATCGGCGTGACCCGGCGTGTCAACGATATTGATCTTGTAATCGCCGTAATGAACCGACGTGTTTTTCGCCATGATCGTGATGCCGCGCTCACGCTCGAGATCCATCGAATCCATGACGCGGTCAACGATTGTTTCATTGTCCCGATAGACGTGCGATTGTTGGAGCATTGCGTCAACTAAAGTCGTCTTGCCGTGGTCAACGTGGGCGATAATTGCGATGTTGCGAATTTTTTCAGTAGTAATCATAGCTATAAATTTGTCAAAAAAGACAAACGAACATGATGAACGATTAGTCGGGAAAAGGCAACTATGGAAACAGACAGGCGGGAAAATATGCGGAATAACACTTTTTTCAAATTTAAAATGTGTGGGAAGTTTTCCTATATTTTCGAGTTAAGGCATCACGAAAGCATTCGGAACAGGTTTGTCCGATGACAGTCCGAATTGGACGATTGCGGTCAAAAATTAAAGAACTTTTCCATCAAATGCTCAATTTGCCGATGAGCGAACGCGAAAAGCTGTTGGCGAAGCAGAGTGATTTTGTGCGTTCCGAAGTCATCGGACTAATCGCTTCGCACGAAACTGCGGATAATTTTATTGCGGAATCTGTCGCGGTTGAATTCGGTTTGGGCGGAAATTCGCTCGTCGGCAAACAAATCGGCAACTATCAACTGCTCGAAATAATCGGCGCGGGCGGAATGGGAACGGTTTTTCGGGCGGAAAAAGAGGGATTCGGGAAAAAGTTTGCCGTCAAACTTATCAAACGCGGGATGGATACGGACGCTATTTTGCGGCGTTTTCAGCTTGAACGCCAAATCCTTTCGCAGCTCGAACATCCGAACATCGCGCGGCTTCTTGACGGCGGCACAACTGATGCCGGCTTGCCGTATTTTGTGATGGAATATGTCGAGGGTTTGCCCATCAGGCGATTTTGCGATGAGCATCAATTCGACATCAAAGAGCGTTTGGAATTATTTCGGCAAATCTGTGCGGCTGTCCAATACGCGCATCAAAACCTGATCGTTCACTGTGATTTGAAACCGTCGAACATTTTTGTTAACAAAGAAAGAATCCCGAAATTGCTTGATTTCGGGATCGCCAAATTACTCAATTCCGAACATTTTGAAGATACCGCAACACAGGCGCGAATGTTCACGCCCGAATATGCTTCACCTGAACAACTCAGCGGTTTGCCGATTACGACTGCTTCCGACGTTTATAGTTTAGGCGTGATTTTATACGAACTTTTGAGCGGTCAGCGTCGTTTCAAATCAAATCAGAAAGGCTATCAGGAAATCGTTAATTTGATTTTGACGGAAGAACCGATTAAGCCTTCGGCAATTTCAAATTTCAAATTTCAAATTTCAAATTCCAAATCTGAAAACAAAACAAATCCGAACGACGGACAAGGAATAACGAACAGCGGACAAAAGACAAATCTAAAATCGCTTCGCGGTGATTTGGACAACATTATCTTAAAAGCCTTACGCAAAGAAGCGGAAAGACGTTATCAATCGGTGCAGGAATTTTCGGAAGATATTTGCCGACATCTCGACGGTTTACCGGTTTCAGCGCAGACAAATACGTTTGGTTATCGTTTCAATAAATATGTCAAACGCCATAAAATTTGGGTTTCGGCGGCAGGTTTGGTTTTTCTTTCGTTGCTTACGGGAATCACGCTTGCGCTTTGGCAGGCAAATGAAGCACAAAAGGAGCGCAAACTTGCTGAGAGTCGTTTTAATCAAGTGAGAAAACTCGCCAACACGATTCTTTTCGATTATCACGAGCGCATCAAGGAATTACCCGGCGCCACCGAAACGCGGAAAAA
>JBBQOA010000329.1:0-5527 GCA_038330465.1 Pyrinomonadales bacterium | reverse complement strand
ACGGAATGGGCAAAATGGGCTATAAATACGACGCGATCTTGAAGCATTATTACACCGGCATCGAACTGACAAAGGCTTATTGATATTTTTGCTTCAAATTGAGATAAAAGATTTATGATAAAAATTTCCGCGCCGCGCTGAACCCCGCAATTATGACGACACTTTCTGCCGCATTATTACTTTTTTTGGTGATCGACCCGCTCGGGAATATTCCGATGTTTATGACGACACTCAAAAAGGTCGCGCCGACGCGGCAGCGGAAGGTCGTCGTCCGCGAACTGCTGATCGCGCTCGTCATTCTCGTCGCATTTCTTTTTCTCGGACAATATCTTTTGCAGATGCTTCATTTAACGCAAACTGCATTGACGACCGCCGGCGGAATTATTTTGTTGATAATTGCGATCAAGATGATCTTTCCGTCGCGCAACACTTCGTTACAGGAAGACATCGAAGGCGAACCATTTATCGTGCCGCTCGCAATTCCGTATGTTGCCGGACCTTCGGCGATGGCGACCGCGCTGCTGATGATGAGCCGCGAACCTGAACGCTGGCTCGACTGGCTTTTAGCCGTTTTTATCGCGTGGTCGGCGTCGGCGCTGATCATTTATTTTTCGAGTTATTTCGCGCGTTTTCTCGGCGAAAAAGGTCTGATCGCGATCGAACGTTTGATGGGAATGCTGCTCATCACCGTCGCCGTTCAGATGCTTTTATCGGGCATCGCCGAATTTGTCGGGAAATCTTTGGAGAAGCTTCCGCAATGAAATTTTCACGCAATCAAATCATCGGCGCGCTCTTTCTGCTCGGCGCCCTCTTGCTGCTCGCTTTGATTCGTGCGTTCGCCTAGATCTTTGGTTTGGCGCTCATCACAAACGTGATCTTTCCGCCGCTCATAATATCGGCGGTGGTCAGAAATCGGCGATTGATTTCCTTGCCGCCGACCAAAACCTTTTCGACATAGACATTTTTCGCGCTCTGATTCTGCGCCTCGATCGTTAAGGTTTTGCCGCTTTCGAGTTTGATGATCGCCGTTTTGATCGCCGGACTTCCCAATTGATACTGACCAGAAGCGGGTGCGACCGGATAAAAACCGAGCGACGAAAACAAAAACCACGCCGACATTTGACCGCAATCGTCGTTGCCGCCGAGTCCGTCGGGCGCTGCCGTGTATTGATGTTTGAGGATCATCCGAACGCGTTCCTGCGTCTTCCACGGCGCGTCCGTCCAATTATACAAATAAGCGACGTGATGCGAAGGTTCGTTGCCGTGAATGTAGCCGCCGATGATTCCCTCGCGCGTGATGTCTTCGGTTTCGGCAAAAAATTCGTTGGGCAAAGTCATCGTAAAAAGTTCGTCGAGGTGCGCCGCAAATTTTGCTTTCCCGCCCATTTTTTCGATCATTTCCGCCGGATCGTGCGGCACGTAAAGACTATAGTTCCAGGCATTTCCTTCGATAAATCCCTGACCTTCGGTTTTCAGCGGGTCGAATTTTTCGGTGAATTTTCCGTCCGCCATTTTCGGGCGCGTAAAGCCGACCGACGCGTCATAGACGTTTTTCCAGTTTTCCGAACGCTTGATAAATTCGTTGTAAACTGCGGTTCTCCCGAGTTTTTTCGCCGCCTGCGCGATCGCCCAATCGTCGTAAGAGTATTCCAGAGTTTTCGAAACGCTTGAAGAATTTTTGTCTTCGGGCACGTAGCCAAGCGTCATATAATATTCGAGCCCGTCGTAATATTTCGTCTTCGCCGTCGCGACCATCGCATCGAGCGCGTGATTGGCGTCAATGCCTTCGACGTTGCCCGTGATGATCGCGTCGGCTGCGACCGAAACCGAATGATAGCCGATCATACACCAGTTTTCATTGGCGTAATGCGACCAGACGGGCAGCATTTGATGAACGCTCTGATCGTAATGCGCGAGCATCGAATTGACCATATCGCGGTTGCGCTTCGGCTGAATGATGTTGAAAAACGGATGAAGCGCGCGGTATGTGTCCCAGAGCGAAAAGGTCGTGTAGTTCGAAAAACCTTTTGCCTGATGAACGTTTTGATCCAAGCCTTTGTATTTGCCGTCCGTGTCCATATAGACGGTCGGCGACAAAAATGTGTGATACATCGCTGTATAAAAATTGACGAGATCGTCTTTTGTTTCAGCCGTCACGGCGATCTTTCCGAGTTCCCGGTTCCACGCGTTTTGTCCGTCCGTTTTGACCTTTTCAAAATTCCAGTCGGGCGTTTCCGTTTTCAGATTGTTCATCGCGCCGTCGGTCGAAACCGGCGAGAGCGCGAATTTGACCTGAATCTTTTCGCCGGCAGTCGTATCGAAATCGAAATACGCGCGAATTTGTTCGCCCGCCATTTCGGGAAAATTCTTCGTCTGGTCAAACTTGCGCCAGAAACCTTTATACGGCGACGGCTTGAAATCTTTGAAGCCGTAATTCTTAAAAGGTTTTGAAAAAACAAGCGCGAAATAGACGGTGCGCGTGCGCGCCCAGCCGCTCGTCTGGCGGTAACCGACGAGCGTGTGATCGTTTTCGACGCGGACAAACGTCCAGACATTTTTGTCGTCGTAATTGTAGATGCCGTGCATCAGATCGAAAATGATGTGAGAATTTTGGGATTCGGGAAACGTGTATTGATGAAAACCGACGCGCGTCGTGGTTGTCATTTCAGCTAAAATTTTGTCGTCTTCAAGCAAGACTTTGTAATAATTAGGTTCGGCAATTTCGGTCGAATGCGAAAAAGCGGAACGAAATCCGCTGTTTGGATCGCCCTTCGTGCCGGGTTCGAGCTGCAGCGCGCCGACGGTCGGCATCAGCAGAAAATCGCCGAGATCGGAATGTCCCGTCCCGGAAAAATGTGTGTGCGAAAAGCCGACGATCTCGCGGTCGTCGTAATTGTATCCGGCGCAATATTTATATGTGTCTTTGTTATATTTTCCGCCGATCAAATAGGGTTGCTCGTCCGTGTCGGGCGAAAGCTGCACAGCGCCGAACGGCAGCGTAGCGCCAGGGAAAGTGTGTCCCATCTTCTCGGTGCCGATCAGCGGATTAACATATTGAATGTAGTTTTCCGATTTTTGCGCCATTAAATTTAATTGCGAAAATAATAAAACGAAGCCGAATAAAAGTTTTTTCATTTTGATTTCCGAAAAGGTTAGACTGATAATTTTAAATGATAAATGGAATATCGCGATAAAACAAAGGGAGTCGGAATTGATTGTAAAAAAAGAAGACGAAGATGTCAGAGATTGGTGCATTTCGATTGCCGGAATCATTGTCGATGCAATGCTCGATGCCCAACTCGTCGAAAAAGAAAAATTTGAGGACGCGGTCGAGGTGGTTTCACTTGAACTATTTTGTAGTATGTCGGTCGGCGATTATCCGCCGCCTTTTAATCCAAAGTTATTATCATGAGCGACGACAACAATAATTCAAACGAAACTCAGATCTCGATCCATATTTTCAGCGTTTCGGCGGCGCTCGTCGGCGTTTGTTTGACCGTCATCGGGATTTTTCGCGCGATCGGCGAGCTGAAATCTTTCAGCACGCTTGGCGATAATATCCTCGCGATCGACGCGATCATTTTTCTCGCTTCGTGTATTTTTGCCTATAGTTCGCTGCGTTCCGGCAATGAGCAAAAGCGCCACCAACTTGAAAAGGTCGCCGATACGCTCTTCATTTTCGGACTTTCGCTGATGGCGATCGTCTGTGCGATAATCGCCTATACTTTTATCTGAAACTTTGATCAAAACGATTCAAAAACCCATCTATTCGATCGTCGGACCGACGGCTTCGGGCAAAACCGAACTCGGCGTCGCGCTCGCCCTCGCGCTTGGCAACGCCGAGATCATCAATTGCGATTCCGTCCAGATCTATCAGGGAATCGAGCTCGCGACCGCCAAACCTTCGACAGCGGAAAAACGCGGCGTGCCGCATCATCTGATCGATTATGTCGCGCCGCACGTCAATTATTCGGCGGCAGATTGGGCAGCGGACGCGACCGCCAAAATATATGAGATCGAAGCGCGCGGCAAGGTTGCGATCCTCGTCGGCGGCACGGGTTTTTATCTGCGGACGCTCAGGAATCCGTTTTTTGAAAGCCCGCGCACGGATCAAAAGCTGCGCGAACGAATCAAACAACTCAAAGAAAAAAAAGGCGCCGAGCATCTTCATAAACTTTTGCAAAGAGTTGACAAAGCGAGTGCCGCCAAACTTTTTCCGCGTGATTACGTCCGCACAGCGCGCGCGCTCGAAGTTTTCTTTCAAACCGGAAAACGGCTTTCGGACATCCAGCCGAACCGCGCCGCGCCGCCGGAATTTGCCGCGCGAATTCAGATTTTCGCGCTTCACCCGCCGCGCGAGCTTCTTTATGAGCAGATCAACCGGCGCGCGCTCGATCATTTTGAGCGCGGTTTGGTCGAAGAAGTGAAACATCTTCGCGATTCGGGCGTAAAAGATGACACAAATGCGCTCGGCGCACACGGTTATCGAAGAGTTTGCGAGTATTTACGCGGTGAACGCAGTTTGGAAAGTGCGATCGAACAAACCAAACAGGACGTTCGCAATTACGCCAAACGCCAAATGACCTGGTTTCGGCGCGAAACGGATGTAATTTGGCTCGAAGGCTTTGGAAATGACGTCGAAACTCAAGCAAAATTGATGAAAATGCTCTAATTTTAATTGCTTGTGAAAATTTTCTTGTCAGTCAAGGTAAATCTGTTATAATTTAATACAATTAGCTAAATTTAAGATAACAAAAGGGAAACGTTATGGAAAAACCTACTGCGCAAAATATCCAAGATGCTTTTTTAAACTCGGCGCGACGCGACAAATTATCCGTTATTATTCATCTTATGAATGGCTCGTCGCTCGCGGGCAGAATCAAAAGCTTCGACAAATTTTCGGTCTTGCTTGATACGGGCGGACAAGACTTTTTAATCTTCAAACACGCTATTTCAACAATTTCGCTCGAACGAAAAGCGAACTGATCGAGAGTAATTTTGCGCGGTAGATTCATAAGTTTTGAAGGGATTGATGGGAGCGGCAAATCGACACAGTTGCGTCTGATTGCCGGTGATCTGCGTGTTCGCGGTCTTGAAGTTTTGACCACGATGGAACCGGGCGGCACGCCGCTCGGTCGGCGCCTTCGGGAAGCATTTCTCGAAACCGAAGAAAATGTCGCGCCGCGTGCCGAGCTTTTACTGTTTGCCGCCGACCGCGCCCAACACGTTAATTTTCTGATTAAACCTGCCCTCGAACAAGGAAAAATCGTTATTACAGACCGCTTCGCCGACGCGACCTTTGCCTATCAGGGAGCCGGACGAGGTTTTGACGAAAAAACCGTCAATCAAGTGATCAAACTGGCAACCGACGGTTTAAAACCGGATTTGACGCTTTTTTTTGATATTCCGATCGAGAAAGCGATTTTGCGCACCAATTCGCGCTCCGACCACGAAACCATTAAAAACCGAATGGATCTGGAAACATCCGATTTTTATACGCGGGTACGCGCGGCATACTTGAGCATTG
>JBBQOA010000328.1:0-5548 GCA_038330465.1 Pyrinomonadales bacterium | reverse complement strand
TTTCATTTGTTCGGGATTCAGATTCAGCGCGAGACTGTATATCGCTTCGCGCCACGACCAGAAATCGTCTTCGCCCGCGTGATTTTCGGCAAGTCCCGCCATCGCGTATTGAAAGGCGTGCGAATGCGCGTTTTGAAAAGCCGGCAGGACGTAACCGTCGATCGAAATCGCGGCAGGTTGCTCGTTTTGCGAAACGGAAACAATTTTTCCCGCATCATCGAGCGAAACGGTCGCGTTTTCGAGCCAGCCCGAATTTTGAAGAAGCGCTTTGAAGCGGTAAGATTTCATCTTGATTTGTCAGAACCGTCTGCGGTTGCGGGCGGGTCAAACGTCGGCAAATATTTTTTGTTTATAATAAAAAACGCCCGCTACCGCAGACGGTTCTGACCTGTAAAATGTTCAATCAGATTCTCGAAAACCGGACGCAAAACTTTTCTGACTTCAGCGGCGCGTGATTCATTGAATGTCAGTTCATCGACGTTCATATAATTGGTTTTCGCCATTTCGAGCTGAAGAGCGTGAACTTTTCTTTCCGGTTTTCCGAAATGCCGCGTGATATTTCCGCCCTTGAACGGCGAATTATGATTGACGCCGTATTTTCCTTGTCTTAAAGCATTTAGCGCGATCTCGATGACCGCTTTTTCGGCAGAATTTTCGTCGTTATCGCCGAGGATCAGATCGGGAAAAGGCTCGTTTTGAATAGTCGGCACTTCGCGCCGGATCGAATGCGCGTCCCAGAGCAGAACCTGTCCGAACTGCGCGATTCTTTCCGCGAGCAGACTTTCGATCTTTTGATAATACGGCTCGTAGTAATTTTCTGATCTTCGCGCGATTTCCGCATCGTCCGGCAAAAACATTTTATCCGCGTAAATTTTATTGCCGAGAAAATCGGTTTTCGGAACTAATTCGGTGATGATTCTGCCGTCCGTGTAAAGCGGTCGGCTCGCCCGGTTGCGGTTCAGATCGATTACCCAGCGGCTATATTTTGCGTGAATAACGGTAATGCCGAGCGCGGGCGCGAAATTATACAAATCGTGGATAAACCAATCCGTATCGTCGGGCTGCGCGGCTAATTCGGCGCGAAAATGCGCTTTTAATTCGTCGGGAAATTCAACGCCCGAATGCGGCGAACTCAAAATTACCGGCACTTTCGCGCCCGCCGGTTCGATAATAAAAAATGGATTATTCATTTAACTAAACTAACAATCGCAACTACAATCACAACATCCGTCGCAGCCGCAATTATCACAGCAACCGCTACAGCAATCACAGTTGTCGCAGCAACCGTCGCAACCGCAATCACAGCAGCAATCACAGCAACCATCAGTTGCATCTTCGGTCACATCTTCGGCAATTTGTTTTACCGTGCTTTTTTTATTTTGAGGATTTTGTATCAAAACCGATTTCGGAAAAGCCAAAACCGCGCCGAAAATCGCGCCGAGCGTCATCAGATTAAAACTCAGATCGAAACATTCACGCGCCGATCTGGCTTCGCGCGAATGAGTCGGCGCGACCAATGCGAACGCGAACACGAAAAGAAAAATAAGCGGCATTTGCCAGCCGTTTTGACGCGCCAGAGTTTGTGCTTTTTCCGCTGCCGTTTGCCATCTTTGCCGAAAAGTTTGGCGCGGTTTCGGCGCACAAACAGATTTCGTTTTCAGCACTGGTAAATTGGTTTTCAGTTTCTTTTGTAAATTCTGCGAAAGTCTTGAAACAAAAAGTGATCTTTGATTTTCGGCGATCGGAAGCTGATCGATTTTTACAATTATCTCGCTTTCGATCCCGCGCAGGATCGCGGTAATTTTGCGCCTGACCGCGGCGTTTATTTTTTCGTCATTCAAATCAAACGCGGCACGAAAGGCATTAAACTTTTGCCCGCGAAAATCCTTTTCGTAATCTTCAAAAGCATCGAGCAAATAAACCAATTTTCCGAACACGAAACCGATTTCAAAGGCGATTTTTTCGTTCTCGTTTTGACCGATTTGCCGGACGCCTTCGCGGAAAAAAACGGCGGTCGTCTGCGCGGTCGGAAAAGCCAAATTGTCCAGAGATTTTTCCGTCTTTTCACGCAGGGATTGCGAATTCAAAATCTCTTTGACTTCAGCGAGCGGGAAATTCCACTTCGTCAAAAGCGATTCAGCCTTTTGAAATTCTTTGGAAAAAGCTTTTTGCGCCAATTGAAAGCGGCGTTTGTCTTCGTCCGCAACGTGGTCGGCAAGCTTGAATTCGGTCAGAATCACGTTTGCCGTCGCCGCAAACTGCAATGACACAGGCATTTCCGATTTCGGCAGGTTCAGACAATTAAAAGATTGATAGGACGGCTGCCAATCCCGCACGTTTGCGCCGCCGAGCGCCGACAAAATCTCCGCCAGAAAAACCGTGTCGTGATTTAGAAGGAGCCGCGATTTTTGTCCGTAAAGCGCGCCTGCCGTTTTACAGGTTCCGCAGTAATTCAGCCGCCGAAAATGTTTTTCATCGTCGGACATTCCGCATTTTTTCGCCCGCATCAAACCGAACATAGATCAACCTCGAAATATTTATCGAATCAAACTCTGCGCCGCCGCCTCGCCCGTTTCGATCGCGCCTTCCATAAAGCCCTGCCAATCGGCGAGATGTTCGCCCGCGAACAGAACTTTCAAATGCGGACGCTGCAGGATCGGACGAATTCCGAACCATTGTCCGGGACGATAAAGCGCATAAGCGCCGTCGGTGTATTTGTCGCGCTGCCACGCATACGAGGCAATGCCGCGTGCCAATTTCGGCGCGTCCTCATTGAAATCGACCAAATCGCGCGTGATGACGCGCATCCGCCGTTCGTCAGATTGCGAGGCGAGAAGGTCGGCTTTTTCGCCGATCGCGTAGCTCGTCAAAATGCCTTCTTTGCCCGCTTGATTCTGCGTGCTGTGAAAATAATAATGCGAAGCGGCGTCCGAGACAAGCGAAAAATTTTCGTCCTTCCAGAAACGATTTTCAAATAGAACCGAATTTTTGCAGATCCGCGCGTAGATCAATTTTTCGGCGGCTTCCGTCTGCGCCGACGGCAGCGGCGGATTGAATTTTATCTTCAAAAGCGAATTCGTCGGCGTGGTGCAGATCACGGCATCGGCTTTGAAAGCGGCGGTTTCGGTTTTGACCGTCACGGTTCCCTTAAATTGATTTATTTCGGTAACGAGCGTCTTTGTCTTGATATTTTCCGCGCCAATCCGTTTTGTAAATTCTTCGGTCAGACGCGAATTTCCGCCCGTCATTTTGTAATCCATCTCGTTTTTCGGGCTTGATTCGGCGTATTCCGCGAGCGCTCCGAAAGCGGAAACGTGGCGGATCGATTCGCCGAAATCGGTGCTGTCCATCAGATCTCTGAGAATCAGATCGTCCGGCGTGAAACCGATCTCTTCGAGATATGTCCACCAATCGAGACGATCCAATTTGCGCTGCTGCAAAGTGGTCAGCTTTGCGTAATTTGCCTTGATCTTGTCAAAAGCGGTGCGTGCCTGCGCGGAAAATCCCCACGCGTCGGGACGCGAAACTTTACCGTTTTGCAAAAGATAATCATCGAATTGATGTTTTTGGAGCGGAATTTTAAAATCCGCGCAGAGCGCTTTTAATCTTTCGTGGCTCTCGCCGACCCATTCGGCGCCGAGCTCGCAGATCAAATTTTTGTTTTGCGGCAGCGAATAAGAAAAAACGCGTCCGCCGACGCGGTCGCGCGCTTCTAAAATCGTCACCTGCCAGCCCGCATTTTTCAATTTATAAGCGGCTGATAAACCTGCCAATCCGGCGCCGATAATGACGCACGATTTCTGACGTTTTTGGGCAAAAAGATCGTTTGGAGCAAGCGCGGCGCCAAGCGAGCCGGCGCCGAGGATCTTCAAAAAATTGCGGCGGTTTGTTTTATTTGTCATAAGATTTCCGGATTTTTCGGTTTACAGTTTTGGCGCGACGGCGGATTTAGAAGCACCTAAAATAAACCCGCCGTTTTGCCGAACTGCTCGCGCGTGCTCCGTCTTTTTAATAAAAACGATTATTCATTTCCCGTCAAGTTGTTTTTTGTTTCAAGTTAAGCGACCGCGTAAATCAGCGCCGCGCCAAATAAAAATGCAAAAAGAGAAATCATTTGAAAATACAAAGGCTTGATCAGCTCGGCGCATTTTAATGAATAACCGTGATGGATTCGGCGCGGAACAAAATAAAGCACGACGGAAGTGATCAGCATAAACCAACCCAAGATTTTAAAAACCGCCGGATATTTGGAAAAATCCGCCGCTAAGATCAAACCCGCTGCCGGAATCATCCGAATCGTTATTTCCGCGTAATTGATAAAATTGGTGCTTCCGGCTTTTCTTAAGATCCGTCTTGCTTTTTCCGGTGCAAAAAGCATCATCAGACCCGCGCAAATTACGAATATGCCGAAAACGATGATTAGCGATTTGGCGATCAATATCATAATTAATGAAAAATCCGTGAAATTAGAAATTGAAAACATCCCAAATGCCCTTGAAAACCGTTCCCAAAATATACAAACTCGCGATGATCGATGCAACTAAAATCAGAACGAGCACAAAAATTATGCCGAAAACAAAGATATAATCAGCGGTCGTGCCGACATTTTTGCCGGTCGCCCGCGTCCGGATCAATTCCATATTTTGCTTGTTCGACTTCCAGAAAAAATCGAAAGCGTCGCCGATCACCGGAATCGAACCGACCAGATAATCGAGACCGATATTAAAAGCCATCCTGAGTAGCGTGATTTTCGGGACGCCGTAGCGGACGCCGGCGATCAGAATATAAAACGACATCAAGGACGTCAGCGTGTCGCCGACATTCGGGATCAAACCGACAATCGCGTCAAGTCCGAAACGCCAACCGACCGCCGGAATGCGGAAAAGATCGTCGAGATAAAATGCGAGCGTGTCGAGACTTTCTTCGATCTCGACTTCGCCGCGCTCTTTTTTCGACAAACCTAAAAGATTCCGGCTTTTTTGAGGTTCAAGATTTTCCATTCGATTTTTCCTTTAATTTCGCAATTCCCCTTAAAATTTCATCGCGGTTCTTTGCCGATTTGATCCATTTCGGCAGCTTGCTCAAAAATGAACTGCGTCCCTTGACGGTGCGTTCGCGCAATTTTGCCGCAACGTAATTTTCCAACATTTCGAGATGTTTTAAATTATACGCCCAAAGCCGCTCGCCGCAACACGAAATTTCGAGCCAGAGCGGCAGACGAAAATACCAATCGACATTTCCGTTGGTATAGATCTTACTTTTTTTCCAAATTTCATTGAATCCGCAATTCGTGCAAACCAGTTTACGCGACCTGAAAAGGTCTTTGAACGGATCGAATTCGGCGTCTCCATTGGGCAAGACTTTCGCTTGTTTTGAGCAGCGCGGACAAACGATCAAAAATTCGCCGGTAAATTCCTGCAGATGATTTCCCCGATCGACAAACCTTTCATCGTCTTCTTCAAAATTCATAACAAACAAGCCGCATGTCCTAAAATCCGGTCGCCGCCTTTTAAACTCGAAGGCGTCGGCTGCCAACCGTTTTCAAGCC